>NZ_JBFAKW010000011.1:0-134631 GCF_040655955.1 Streptomyces sp. NPDC050263
TCCTCGTAGCGGAGCTACTAGGGCTTTCGCCCGGTGCGGCGAGAGTGCGTGCCGGGCGTCGCGACGCCGCGGAGATCCATCAGAAGCCCCCTAGGACAGCTGGATCAGGCCACGCAGCAGGTCGCGGCTCTCGTCCGGGCCGGGGCTGTCCTGCTGGAGGTCCTTCAACGCCTGCTCGTACTGGGCGACGTCCTCGCGCTTGTCCAGATAGAGGGCGCTGGTGAGCTGCTCCAGATAGACGACGTCCTGCAGGTCGGACTCCGGGAAGCTCAGGATCGTGAAGGCGCCGGACTCACCGGAGTGCCCGCCGAAGCTGAACGGCATGACCTGAAGCCGTACGTTGGGGCGCTCGGAGACCTCGATCAGATGCTGGAGCTGCCCGCGCATCACCTCGCGGTCGCCGTACGGCCGGCGCAGGGCGGCCTCGTCGAGGACGATGTGGAAGTCGGGGGCGTTCTCGGCGACGAGGTACTTCTGCCGCTCCAGGCGCAGCGCCACGCGCCGGTCGACGTCGGCCGCGTTCGCGCCCTTCATGCCACGGCTGACGACGGCGTGGGCGTAGGCCTCGGTCTGCAGCAGTCCGTGCACGAACTGGACCTCGTACGCCCGGATCAGCGCGGCCGCGCCCTCCAGGCCGACGTAGGTGGGGAACCAGTTGGGCAGGACGTCCGAGTAACTGTGCCACCAGCCCGCCACGTTGGCCTCGCGGGCGAGTCCGACGAGCGACTGGCGCTCCGCGTCGTCCGAGATGCCGTACAGCGTGAGCAGGTCCTCCACGTCCCGGGTCTTGAAGCTCACCCGGCCCAGTTCCATCCTGCTGATCTTCGACTCCGACGCCCTGATCGAGTAACCCGCCGCCTCGCGCGTGATGCCTCGCGCCTCACGCAGACGCCGTAGTTGCGAGCCGAGCAGCATCCGCCGCACCACCGATCCGGGCTCTCCCGCGCTCACGTTCGCCAGCCTCCCCAACCGTCTTAAGGGCCGCAGTCTGCCACTAAAACACTTCGAGCAGTACTCGTCCGATTACAGAGATGGAAAGAGGCCAAAGGATACGCACAGAGCAGTGCGAGGGAGAGTGAGGGGAAAGCAAGAGAAGTGCCCGCGATGAGCGAGAAGTTGGCGGAAAAAATGGCCAAGAAGCGGTACGGGCGGGTCCATTTCGGTCACGTGCACGTGCATCTGCCCTTGCATCCGCAGTGCGCATCAGAAACCATGGTCCCGCGCCACCGCTGCATCGCAACGACCGCGAATCCCGGGAGTGCCTCGCATGGGGACGAATGGATCGACCATGCTCGAGCCGTTACGGCAGGGCCTTCCGCCGCTGGATCCCGCGGCCGTGTCCAGCGCCGCCTCCTGCGCCCTGCCCGCCCGCTTCGAAGCGGTGCGCGAGGCACGACAGTTCACCAAGCGGACCCTCAACCAGTGGGACGTCGGCGACCGTTTCGACGATGTCTGTCTGGTCGTCTCGGAGTTGGTGACCAACGCGCTGAGACACGGACTGCCGTCACCGCAGGACGGCGGCACATGCATCTCCGATCCCTCGCAGACGCCTGACCAGCAGCATCCGCCCGTGCGGCTGCATCTGATGCGGTGGACCGAGCGGCTGGTGTGCGCGGTACGCGACCCCAGCCAGGACAGCCCCCTGCCCCGGGACACCGAGGACTTCTCGGCGGAGTCGGGGCGCGGACTCTTCCTCGTCGACTCCTTCGCCGACAGCTGGGGCTGGCACCCGCTGTCGGGCAGCCTGGGCGGGAAGGTCGTCTGGGCCCTGTTCCGGCTGCACACGCCGGCCGAATGACGAACCGCGGCGTGTCCTGACGTCGCGGTTCTACGCGCGTTGCGGGCGTTCTCCCACGACATGCACGAAGTGGGCGGCGGCGACGAGGAAGACGGCGAAAACGTCGCGGGACGTCGGGGACCTCCGGGCCGTCAGAGGCGTCAGAGGCGTCAGCTCGCGATCAGGTGGTCGAACTCGCCGTCCTTGATGCCGAGCAGCATCGCCTCGATCTCGGCGCGGGTGTAGACCAGCGCGGGCCCGTCAGGGAACCGCGAGTTGCGCACGGCCACGTCTCCGCCCGGCAGCCGTGCGAACTCCACGCAGGAACCCTGCGAGTTGCTGTGCCTGCTCTTCTGCCAGGCAACCCCGTACAGCTGTGTGGCCGTCATGCCGTTGTACACGTCGTGCCCCCCGTCAACGTGGTGGTCCACAGGTCGCTCCCTGGTGGTGCACTGGCTGTTGTGGCCATTGGTGCCGTGGTCAACTGTCCCGGATCATAACCCCGTTCACATGCAGTCGCATGAGCAGATGCACGTGCACGCGGGGTGCTTGCGCGGTTACAGCTTTGACGCCCGCTTTACCCGACTCGTTCGACTCGTTCGACTCGTCCGCCGTAGTGCGGTTCACGTGAAAGTGGTCCAGATCGAAACCACTCGTGTACTAGGAACAGACGCGTGGCACGGCCGTCCTGTTCCGTCGACGCGGCAACGGATCCGCGGCGGGGAAGTCGCGGGCGCCGCCGGAACCGTCCCGAAAGGGGCGGTTCCAGCGGACGCACAGCATCCGTTCGGCACAGTAGGCCGCACCTCCGGATGTGAGGCCGCGTCGCCTGCGCCAGCGGCGATCGGCCTCGGACCGTCGGACGTCCGGGCGCGCCTGGGGCCTCCCACCGACAGCGAAAACCCCCGACACCTGTCGGTCCGAGGACGATGTGTCCCGCACCGGCAGAACCGGGTCGCCCCGGAACACCGCGCCCCCTCGACCACGGACGACGACAACCGCCGCCCCCGCGTACGACGGCGGGATCGGCGAGGCGGGCCGGACGGGAACGGCCGGGTGCATGAGGCCGAGGTCGGCCTGTCGGCGGGCAGCCGACGCAGGCGAGTGGCCAGGGATCAGTGGACGAAATGTTCGATTGTGCTCATACGGATGACGTGGAACCCGTACGGAGACTGCCGTTCCGAATGTACGGACGGCGGCGGGGCCGGGCGGAGGGACCGGTGGACGGGACAGGCGCGTACAGGACATGCGCGGGTGGGAGCGGGGCACGTCAGGTGCACGGCCGGGGCAGGGTCAGCGGGTCGGGGCGTACGGCAGTAGGGCCATTTCGCGGGCGTTCTTGATCGCTCGGGCGAGTCGGCGTTGCTGGCGGGCGGAGACCCGGGTGACTCGACGGCTGCGGATCTTGCCTCGGTCGGAGATGAACTTCCTCAACAGGTCGGTGTCCTTGTAGTCGATGTAGGTGATGTCCGCCTGGTCGAGGGGGTTGGGCCGGGGCTTGGCGGGCTTGCGCTCGGACCTGCGGGGCGCGGGGGACATGGGGTCAGACCTCCAGGAGGGTGTCGAAGGCGGGCGGCAGCCGCTTCCAGGCGGCGCGCCCGGCGGCGTACTCGGCGTCCGTGAGCAGGCAGGACTCCAGGAGCCGGGCCAGTCCGTCGCGGTCGAGGCCGGGGGACGTGAAGACCAGGTGCTGGCAGCAGTCGCCGTGCTCGGGGTGCCAGTCCAGCGCGGCCGCGGCGCGCCGCACCGGCGGGACCAGTTCCCAGGCCGCGTCGGGGAGGGACGCCAGCCACGGGCCGGCCGACTCCACGCACAGGGCTCCGCCGGCCGCGTCCCAGTGCAGCAGCACGTCGGGTCGGTCGGCGAGCCAGAACCTGCCCCGGCTGCGGGCGGCCGCGCAGGTCAGGTCCTCCAGCGCCGCGTACAGCCGCTCGGGGTGGAACGGGCGGCGGCGGTGCCAGACGAGCGTGCTCACGCCGTGCCCGTCGGCCTCCGCCGGCAGGAGCGCGCAGGCCGGGTGCTGGGCCGCGGCGGCCGACTCGACGTCGAAGCCGGCCAACACGGCGCGCGCCAGCGGCGACCGCGCGTACGGCAGCTCCGCGTACGGCAGCTCCGCGTGCGGCAGCTCCGCGTGCGGCAGCTCCGCATATGGCCGCTCCGCACCTGATCGTTCCGGTGGTTGTGCATTCGCACGGGCGGGTGGCGTGATCCTGACCTGGCGGGCCGTGGGGTGCAGCTGGGCCAGCAGCTCGCGGTCCTCGTCGTCGGCCTCCTCGGAGTCGACGACGGCCAGGACGGGGGCGTACTCCAGCTGGCGCGCGAAGGTGTCGGCGACGGTGCGCTGGTCGGTGGCGGCCGCGGCGAGGCCGACGTCGGCGAGGTCGTCGCCGTTGCCGAGACAGGGCAGGAGCAGCGCCGGGTCGACGGCGGTGACGACACCGGTGACCGTGAGCCCGCCGGCCACGACCACCTCGGCCATGGCCTTGGGCTCGACGGAGTCCCACAGCTCGACGATCGCGAGGCTCGTGGCGCCGTCGTCGGCGAGCCGACGCAGCTCGGGCACCAGGTCCTCACGCAGCGCGCAGCAGGCGCAGTCGTCGACCAGGGGCGCCTCCCCCGCGGCGAGGATGCCGGTGGCGTCGCGAACGGTCCGCACGACGGTGCCCGCCGCGGCCGTCGCGAGGTCGTGGTGGAGGACGACGCTGCCGGGGACGTCGGCGAGCAGCCGCGCGACCGTCGCCCGGCGGGCGTCGGCGTGCAGCCCGCCGACGATCACGACCGACAGGCTCACGCCCCGCCCCGCTTCCCGTAGCGGCGTTCGAAGCGCTCGACGCGACCGGCCGTGTCCAGGACGCGTGCGGCGCCGGTGTAGAAGGGGTGGCTGACATCGGAGATCTCGACGTCGACGACGGGGTACGTGTTGCCGTCCGCCCAGTCGATCGTCCTGTCGCTGCTCATGGTGGAGCGGGTGAGGAAGGTGTGGTTCGCGGCGCGGTCACGGAAGACGACGGGACCGTAGGCCGGGTGGATTCCCTTGCGCATGGCGGTGGTTCAGCGCTCCTCTCGGAAGTCGACGTGACGGGCGACGACGGGGTCGTACTTGCGCAGAGTCATGCGGTCCGGATCGTTGCGGCGGTTCTTGCGGGTCACATAGGTGAAGCCCGTGCCCGCCGTGGACCGGAGCTTGATGACCGGGCGGAGTTCGTTGCGTGCCATGCTGCTATCTTACTGAAAATGAATTCCATTGCCACTATCGATCCTGGCATCGACCGACGAGAGGTACGTCACCCGTGTCCGCGCACTGCATGCTGACCGGCGCCCGGCCGGGCTTCGGCAACCGCATCTCCCACTCCCACCGGCGCACTTCGCGCCGCTTCGACCCGAACATCCAGAGCAAGCGGTACTGGCTGGCGAGCGAGGGCCGCCAGGTACGGCTGCGGCTGAGCACGAAGGGCATCAAGACCGTCGACGTGATCGGCGTCGAGGCGGCCGTGGCGCGCATCCGCGCGCGGGGGGTGCGGGTCTGATGGCGAAGAAGAGCAAGATCGCGAAGAACGACAGGCGGCAGGAGGTCGTCGCGCGGTACGCGGCACGGCGGGCCGAACTGAAGGAGATCATCCGGCGGCCGTCGTCGACGGAGGCCGAACGGGAGGCGGCGCAGCGTGAGTTGCGCGCACAGCCACGGGACGCCAGCGCGACGCGCGTGCGCAATCGGGACCAGGTGGACGGACGCCCGCGCGGGTACTTCCGCACGTTCGGACTGTCCCGGGTGGGTCTGCGGGAGCAGGCGCACGCGGGGTATCTGCCCGGGGTTCGGAAGTCCTCCTGGTAGCGACCGACCGTAGTCCTTCGGAGCTACGCGCCGTCGTCCATATAGGGCGCATGCCGTCGTCTTTGTAGGGCGCTCGCCGTCGTCTCTGTAGGGCGCTCGCCGTCGTCCCTATAGGGCGCTCACGCGCGAGGCTGTCGTCTTCTATAGATCACAGGCCGTTCCCAGGGTTCTGCTGAGGCTTGCTGGTAGCTTGCTGCGGTCCTTCCCGGTCGATCGGGCTCCTCCGGTCGACCGAGCCGGCCGGCTACAACTTGGGAGCTTGCAGTGACTTCGGCGATCTTCTCGCGAGGCATGTCCCGTCGGCCGGTGCGGGCCGCGGCCGTGGCCGCCGCGCTGGCGGGCACGCTCGTGCTGACCGCGTGCAGCGACGACGGGGGGTCCGACGACGGCTCGTCGGCCACGCCTTCGACGACGTCCACGTCGACGTCGACGTCGACCGCGGGCGCCGGCGCGACGAGCGGCGCGACGGACTCCTCCTCCTCCTCCTCCTCCTCCTCCGTCTCCGCCTCCACCGAGCTGGAGGGCAGCTGGCTGGCCACGACGGACGGCAAGGCCGTCGCCCTGATCGTCACCGGGAAGCAGGCCGCGCTCTTCGTGACCGGCGGGGCCGTGTGCAGCGGGACCGCCGGCGAGGAGGCGGGCATGCGGATGATCCACCTGAAGTGCACCACCGGGACGGACGACGAACGGTCGACCGGCATGGTCGACTCCGTCGACGCGAAGTCCCTCGCGGTCACCTGGTCGGGCGCGGCCGGCAAGGAGACCTTCACCAAGGCGGAGGACGGCCAGTGGCCGTCAGGACTGCCGACGCCCGGCCTCGGGTGACGACGGGCGCCCGGTGACGCCCGGCCTCGGGTAGCGAAGCGGTCACGAGGGCGGGGGCGCGCGAGAATTGGCCGCACGCGTGCGTGATGATCCTTCGAGCACCGTCACGAAACCCTAGGGATCACTCATGCGCGCCGTTCCCATCACCGTCGCCGCTCTCGCCGCGGCCCTGCTCCTCACCGCCTGTGGCGGCGGGGACGACAGCGGCTCCGGCGGCGACAAGAGCACCGCCGCCGAAACCGCAGGCACTGCAGGCACCGCGGGCGGCACCGGCACCACCTGCGCCGCCGGCGACCTCGGCCAGGAGGTCGGCCCCGTCAACGCCGCGCCCGCCGCCGGAGACAGCGGCAACGTCACCGTCACGCTCACCAACAACGGTGCGGAGTGCGTCCTGGAGGGCTTCCCCAAGGTCGAGCTCCAGGCCGGCAGCAGCTCCGCGACCGTGCCGAACGACGCGGCCGCCGAGGCCCAGGCGCTGACCCTCCCGGCGCAGGGCACCGCCACCTTCACGATCACCTACCTGCGCAGCGAGGACGGCGGCGACAAGAGCCTCGCCGTCAAGACCGTGCAGTACGGGCTGCCGAACGCCTCGTCCACCGAGAGCTTCCCGTGGTCGTACGGCGAGGTCGCCCTGAAGAGCGAGAACGTGCCGGACGCGACCGTCAGCGCCTTCCAGCAGGCCGGCGACTGACCCACCCGGCACCGAGCCACGGCCGGGGCGTCACAGCAGCCCGGGCGTCACAGCAGCCGGGGCGTCACGGCAGCCGGGGCCGGGACTGCATCCTGGCCCGGTCCGCCGCTTCGGCGCCCTCGGTCCAGCCCGCCTCGTCGGTGATGCCGCGCAGGCGGGTGGAGACCGTCTCCGGGAACATCCGGTCCGTGGCCGCGGTGACCGCGACCTCGCGTGAGGCGAGCACCGGCAACAGGTCGTCGGTCACCTGGGTCCCGGCGGCGGCCGCGATCTCGCCGAGCCGGGCGCCGATGCGGTGGGCGTAGGCGGCGAGGAAGGACTGCCGGAAGGACTTGGTCCGTCTGCGGCCGCCGGCCCGCTGGGCCGCCTCCGCCTTCGCCATTGCGGACTGCGCCTGCACCAACAGCGAGGTGTAGAGCAGTTCCACCACCGCCAGGTCGGCCTCGAAGCCGACGACCGTGGCGAACGCGAAGGGCTCGTTCCACACCGCCCGGCAGTGGTTGGCGTCGGCGACCGCGTCCAGCAGCACCGCCTTCGCCTGCTCGTACGGCGGCTCGACGCCGATCCGGCAGGCGCCGGGCGCGTCCGGGTCCGGCGCCTGGGCGTCGAGCAGCGCCTCGTCGACGCTGTGCCGGGCCATCAGCTCCTGCGCCTTCGCCGTGAGCGCCTCCGCCTCCTGCGGAAACCCGGTCGCCTCGGCCTTGGCGAGCAGCGCGCGGATGCGGGTGAGCATGCGGGAGTCCGAGGGGCGGCCCGACCCGAGGCCCGGCTGCCGTTCCTGGAGCGGTTCGAGGGTGGGCAGCCGCAGCAGCAGGCGGTACAGCTCCAGGACCGTGGTGGCGTGCGAGAAGCGGTCGGCGCGGGGCGAGGGCTCCGCGGTGGGCTCGTCGAGCTCTTCGAACTGCGCGGACCAGCGGGGGCCGCGCGGTCGGTCGTCGGCCGACTGCGCCCGGATCAGCGACGCGAGCACGCGCGTGTGGACGCCGTCCAGGTCGCGCCGCACGATCCGCGCCACGTCCGCGGGCTGCCAGCCGCGCCGCCAGAGCGCCGCCACGAACTCAGCGCCCCGCCGCGCCAGCTCCGCGTCCACCGCGGGGTCGGCGGCGAGGAGCGACGCACCGGTGTCGAGGGTCGCGTCGGCGGTGTCGTAGAGGGCGGCCTGGAAAGCTCGTTCGACTGTGCTGCTCACGGGTCGATCGTGCCATGCGCGCGTGGACGGGCGAGTGAACGGGCGAGTGGGGCGAGCGGGTGGGGCGAGCGGGTGGGGCGAGCGGGTGACAACCTTGGGTTGACACCTCATTGCTGTCAACCTAGGGTTGACACATGACGACTCCACGATCCGGCACCCCCGGCGCGGGTGCCTCCATCCGCCTCGACGACCTCATCGACGCCATCAAGAAGGTCCACAACGAGCCGCTCGACCAGCTCCAGGACGCCGTCATCGCCGCCGACCACCTCGGGGACGTGGCGGACCACCTCATCGGTCACTTCGTCGACCAGGCCCGCCGCTCGGGCGCCTCCTGGACCGACATCGGCCGGAGCATGGGCGTCACCCGGCAGGCCGCCCAGAAGCGCTTCGTGCCGAAGGAGTCCGCCGACCTCGACCCCAGTCAGGGCTTCGGCCGGTACACCCCCCGCGCGCGGAGCGTGGTCATGGCCGCCCACAGCGCGTCCAAGGCGGCCGGCAACGCCGAGGGACTGCCCGCGCACCTGGTCCTCGGCCTGCTCGCCGAACCGGAGGGCCTCGCGGCGAAGGCGATCGTCGAGCAGGGCGTCACCCTGGACGCGGTCCGCGAGGCCGCGACCGCCGCGCTCCCGCCGGCTGCCGACGAGACGCCCGAGCTGGTCCCCTACGGCCCCGACGCCAAGAAGGTCCTCGAACTCACGTTCCGCGAGGCGCTCCGCCTCGGCCACAACTACGTCGGCACCGAGCACATCCTGCTGGCCCTGCTGGAGCACGAGAACGGCGAGGGCGTGCTCAGCGGCCTCGGCGTCGACAAGCCGGAGACCGAGAAGTACGTCGCGAAGGCGCTGACCGCGCTGGTGAAGGCCCGCGCGGAGGAGCAGGAGGAGCAGGAGGAGCAGGAGGAGCAGGAGGGTTCCTGAGCCGCCGGGTGTCGGGGGCGTTCCCGGCGCGTTCGATCGGGGCCGTTGTCAGACCCCCCTGCCACACTCGCAGCATGGCCGACCGCTGGGCACTCGCTCCGGCCGAGGACGGTGGCGTGGAACTCGCCCCCCTCGGTCCGGACGGGCTGCCCGCCGGCCCGGTGCTGCGGGAGGCGGACCTGGCGCGGGCCGTGCGCGAGCGGCCCGACGTCACCCGCTGGGTCTGGCGTTCCACGACCGAGGTGTATCCGCGTCTGCTCGCCGCGGGGGTGCGAGTCGAGCGGTGCTACGACGTCGAGGACGCCGAAGCCCTCCTCCTGGGCCACGAGGGGCGCTCCGGCGAGCCTCGTTCGGCGGCCGCCGCGCTGGCCCGGCTGCGCGGCGGCCCGGTACCGCCGGATCCGCCGCAGCGCTCCGCCGCGCCCGGCGCGCAGTCCTCGCTGTTCGAAGCGCAGGACACCGCCGTCCGGCTGCCGCTCGACGACCTCCTCGCCGTCCACGCCGAGCAGTTGCGGCGGCACGAGCGGGCCGAACACCCCGCGCGGATGCGGCTGCTGACGGCGGCCGAGTCGGCGGGGATGCTGGTGGCCGCCGAGATGAACCGGGCCGGGCTGCCGTGGAGCGCGGAGGTGCACCGCGCGGTGCTGCACGATCTGCTCGGCGAGCGGTACGCGGGCGGCGGCGAGCCCCGGCGGCTGGCCGAGCTGGCCGACGAGGTGTCCGCCGCGTTCGGCCGCCGGGTCCGTCCCGACCTGCCCGCCGACGTCGTCAAGGCCTTCGGGCAGGCGGGCATCCGGATCAGATCGACACGGCGCTGGGAGATCGAGACCCTCGACCACCCGGCCGTGAAGCCCCTGATCGAGTACAAGAAGCTGTACCGCATCTGGGTGGCTCACGGCTGGTCCTGGCTGCAGGACTGGGTGCGGGACGGGCGGTTCCGGCCGGAGTTCCTCGCCCATGGCACGGTCACCGGGCGCTGGGTGACCAACGGCGGGGGCGCGCTGCAGATCCCCAAGGTCATCCGGCGGGCCGTGGTCGCCGACCCCGGCTGGCGGCTCGTCGTCGCCGACGCCGACCAGATGGAGCCGCGCGTGCTGGCGGCGATCTCCCGCGACCCCGGGCTGATGGAGGTGGCGGGCCGGGAGACCGACCTCTACCAGGCCGTCTCCGACCGCGCCTTCTCCGGCGACCGCGCCCAGGCCAAACTCGCCGTGCTCGGCGCGGTCTACGGACAGACCTCCGGGGACGGCCTGAAGAACCTCGCCGCGCTGCGCCGCCGCTTCCCGCGCGCGGTGGCGTACGTCGACGACGCGGCCAAGGCCGGCGAGGAGGGCCGCCTCGTCCGGACCTGGCTGGGGCGGACCTGCCCGCCGGCGGCCGGGGCGGGCGACGGCGGGACGGAGGAGGCCGGCATCCCGGTCGCCCCGGAGGACGACGGCGCACCGCCCACGGGCCAGGAATGGGTACCGGGGTACGCGTCGACCAACGCACGCGCGCGTGGCCGCTTCGCCCGCAACTTCGTCGTCCAGGGCAGCGCCGCCGACTGGGCGCTGCTGCTGCTCGCCGCGCTGCGGCAGACCTGTGCGGGGATGGCGGCCGAACTGGTCTTCTTCCAGCACGACGAGGTGATCGTGCACTGTCCCGAGGAGGAGGCCGAGACGGTCGTCGCCGCGATCCGGGAGGCCTCCGACCTGGCCGGACGGCTGACGTTCGGGGAGACGCCGGTGCGGTTTCCGTTCACTGCGGCGGTGGTGGAGTGCTATGCCGACGCGAAGTGATGAGTTCGGTCAGGCGGTTCCGCCGGTTCCGGCGGATCGGCTTGCGGATCGGCTTGCGGATCGGCTCCCTGAGCGCCTGCACGATGCCATCGACCAGGGGCGACGCGGAGAACCGTTGGCTGCATATTTGCGATTCTTTGGCTCGATCTGATGTGATCACATCATCGGAACCGGCCCGACGGCGCGCGCGTGTCGACGCGCAACTCGGGGGAGTGTCGCCGCCGCAGTCGGCTCCGGGGGCGCGCGGGTCTCAGGTCGGCGGAGGTGACCGACCCGGGCCCCGCGCCCCGCTCAGACAGGGCTGATCTGCACCGAGGCCGGATCAGATGACCGGGGGCCTGCCCAGCCGGGTCAGCTGCCACACCGTCCGCCACTTCATGGGTCGTCGGGGACCGGCCGACTTCCGTACGCCCTCCGCGAACCCGCCGAACCAGGCCTTGAGGCCGCCGAGTGAGCGCGTGCGCAGGAGCGTGACGGCGATCCAGACGCCCAGGTGGACCGGGATGAGGAGCAGCGGGAGGTTGCGCCGGACCAGCCAGACCCGGTTCCTGGCCGTGACCCGGTGGTAGATGGCGTGCCGGGCGGGCGAGGTCTTGGGGTGCTGGAGGAGCAGCTCGGGCGCGTAGAGGATCTTCCAGCCGGCGTCGGTGGCGCGCCAGGCGAGGTCGGTCTCCTCGTGCGCGAAGAAGAACTCGGCGGGCCAGTCGCCGGTCTCGTCGAGCATGGCCATGCTCAGGGCGTGACCGCCGCCGAGGAAGCCGGTGACGTACCCGCCCTGCATCGGGTCGGCGGCGCCGACGCGCGGCACGTGCCGGCGCTGGGTCTCGCCGTGCTCGTCGGCGATGCGGAAGCCGACGATGCCGAGGCGGGGGTCGGCGGCGTAGAGGTCCCGAACGCGGCTGAGGACGTCGGCGTCGACGAGGAGGCCGTCGTCGTCCAGTTCGACGACGACGTCCACGTCCCCGAAGGCGCGGAGGCGGGCGAGGGCGACGTTGCGGCCGCCGGGGCAGCCGAGGTTCTCGTCGACGTCGATCGTGGTGACCTCGCCGGGAAGGGCGAGGCGCTCGGCGAAGTCGGGGAGGCGACAGCCATTGCCCACGATCACGACGCGCGTGGCGGCCAGATCCTGCTTGGCCACCGACTCCAGCAGCGCGTCGACCTCTGCAGGCCGGTTGCCCATGGTCACCACGGCAACGGCGATCCTCGGCTCCACCACGTTCCTCACTTCGTCCGGATCTCGACGGCGACCGCGTCCTGGGCGGCTTCGTCGTTCGCCTATAGATGTTGCCTCAGGTGCGGACGTTGCTCCGCCGTCCCCCCATTTTGCTTCGCTTTTGTGGGGGTTCTCCTTCTTCCGGTTGGCACGTCGGCGGACGAAGTGGAAGATCGAACGGGTCGACCGAAGGCGGCTGCCATCGACTCCGCGTCAAAAGACGCGGACGTTGCCCGCGTTGTCCCAGCCCATGTCGGCGTTCGGGCCGCTGATGGAGCCTGCGCCGTTCCCGTGGTAGACGAACACCTGGAAGTCGATGGGCCGCATGAGGTCGGACAGGCCGTCGCCGTTGACATCACCGGTCGCGATCACCGGGGCGTCGCTGGGCCAGGCGTAGGGCAGCTTCTTGCGCGCCCCGAACCCGCCTGTGCCGTTGCCCGGGTACAGCCACAGCGCACGTGATCCGTCGCGGGCCAGCAGGTCGGCCTTGCCGTCGCCGGTCATGTCGCCCGGTGCGACAAGCTTGTTCACGGCGTTCCAGCCACCGGTTCCGATGAGCTTGCGGGCGCCGAAGACGCCGGTGCCCTTGCCCGGGTACAGCCACAGCTTTCCGGCGGTGTCTCGGGCCAGCAGATCCCTGCGGCCGTCTCCGGTCAGGTCTCCGGCCGCGCTGATCTCGCGCATGGCGTTCCAGCCGCTGCCGACCCGGACCCGCGTGCCGAAGGTGCCGTTGCCCCGGCCCGGGTAGAACCACAGCACCCCGGCCTTGTCACGGGCGTACAGGTCCTCCCTGGCGTCCCGGTTGTAGTCACCGTGCCGGAGCAGCTGCGTCATGGCGTTCCAGCCGCTCCCGACGAGCTTCCCCGTGGTGACCCCGTCGGCGTTGCCGATGCCGGAGAGGAACCACAGCCGGCCGTCCTCCGCGCGCTCCAGGAGATCGGGATGTCCGTCGCTGTTCAGGTCCCCGAACCGGGACACGTCGGGCAGTCCCGCCGGCCGCTTGTACTCCGGCAGGCGGTACCAGTCCATCCAGGGGACGCCCTGGACTGCCTCGTACTCGGTGGTGGCGACCCGGATCGAGCTGATCTTGTTGTCGAACGCACCGCCGAACGCGCCACCGGAGAGCTCGATGGCTCCGTTGTGCGGGCTGATGAGCAGCGTGTCACCGCCCGTGTACTTGGCCCCGGTGTGCGCGACCGCCCAGTTCCCGCTGTTGTTGACCAACGACGAGGCCGTGTTGTCGAAGCCGCCCATGGTGGCCTGGCTCGACGAGACGATCCTCATCTCGCCCTTGTAGTCGCCGTACTGGAAGAGGCACAGCTTCCCCGAGGGGCAGCGGGCCGAGTTGTCCACGGCCGCCGCCTGCGGGGCCGTGCCGACCAGCGTGGCCATGGACGCGGCCAGAGCCACCGCGGCGCCGAGGGTTCGCCGGGCGGCGGTACGTCCGAGCGAAGGGAGTGCGCCCGGGGTGCGTCGGCCCAGGGAGGTGCGAAGCATGAATCGGTCTCCGTTCGGTCCGGCAGATCGGGCCCGGCAGCACCGGACCGGAAGCAGTCGGGAATCGGCAGTCAGAAGTCGAAAGTCAGAAGGCCAGAACGCTCGACGGGAGGCCGGCGAACGTCTTCGCGGCCTTGAGACCGCCGTCCGCCGCACCGGTTCCCGGGTAGAGGCGCAGCGAGATCTCGCTCGGGGCGTGTGCGATCAGGTCCGGCCGTCCGTCACCGGTGAAGTCGCCCAGGCCGACGAGCTCGGTGAACTTGTTCCAGCCACTGGCCCCGATGAGTTTGCGGGTGCCGAAGCCGCCCTTGCCGTTGCCGGGGTAGGACCACAGCTTCCCGGCGGTGTCGCGGGCCACGAGGTCGGCTCGCCGGTCGGAGTTCATGTCGCCCGCGCCGACGAGCTCGTTCATGGCCTTCCAGCCGCCGCCGACCTTCTTCCGCGTCCCGAAGGAACCCCTGCCGTCGCCCGGATACGTCCACAGGACGCCCGTACCGTCGACGGCGAGCAGATCGGCCCTGCCGTCGCCGGTCAGATCACCGGCGGCCGCGAGGTCGCGCATGGTGTTCCAGCCGCCGCCGACCCGCGCCCTCGTACCGAAGGTCCCGTCGCCCCGGCCCGGGTAGAACCACAGCACCCCGGCCTTGTCACGGGCGTACAGGTCCTCCCTGGCGTCCCCGTTGTAGTCACCGTGCCGGACCAGCTGCGTCATGGCGTTCCAGCCACTTCCGACGAGGCGGTTCCCGCCCGCGCTGTCGGACGCGTGGGACGTCCACAACTGCCCGAACTTGTTACGGGAGAAGAGGTCGGCGTACCCGTCGCCGTTCACATCGCCGAAGGCCCCGTGCTCGGGGAGTACTGCGGGCCGACGCTTCGGCTCCTCGTCCCACTGGAAGACCGCGTGCCGACTCTCACCGGAGCAGAAGTAGTCCGCTTCGGGACCCAGGTCGAGCGAGCTGACCGCGTTGTCGAGCTCGGGCGTCGAGCTCTCGTCGAAAGAGCCCTGCCCCGCGTAGGAGTGGGAGGCGCCCTCCCGCGGGTCGAGCCCCGCGGCGATGTTGAAGCACACCGGCCAGTCGGTGTAGTTCACGTAGGAGCTGATGCGGTTGTCCCACGCGCCGAGGTTCAGCATGCTGGACTTGACGACGAGCATCTGCCCCTTGCCCACCGGATCACTGAAGACACAGAGGCTGCCCCACGGGCAACGGTCGTACCCGGTCGCGGCCTGGGCGGGCACGGTGGCGGCGGTCGCGACGATGCCGGCCGCGAGACCGGCCGTCAGAACGCCACGAAGGGCACGCGAAAAACTCGGACGCACTCAGTTTCCCCCGGGGCGCGCTGTCCGGGGCTCGCATGCCTCGAACACGTGAATGTTGTGCACATGATAGACACAGCGCGACCATCGAACGCGCACATAAATCCGTCCACGACCCCGCAACTCCGGGACGCTGCGGGGCCGAGGGGACGGAGGGGAGACCCGCGACCGGCAGCCTCCTCATCGAGTTCGTCGCGTCGCCTGGTTACCCATCCCGTCATGGACAGCCGACGTCAGGAGCGTTCGCCGCCGACGTCGCCGAAGAGGTCTTCCGCGGTGGCGGCGTGTACGGCACGCTCCGACCAGACGGCGAGCTGGTCGAGGTCGGTGCAGGCTTCGACGCGCCCACGGACGGCGTCCGGCACGGGGATGCCACGCCATTCGAGGATGCGAAGGGTCATTTCGGCCCGGTCCGCGACGCGGCCCTCTTCGCGGCCCTCTTCGCGGCCCTGCTCACGGACCTCCTCTGCGAGGGGGTGCCGCCAGAAATACTGCATCGCAGTCATGAGTTCCCTCCACATCCGCTGCGCCTGAGAGTCGGTCAGGCATGAGTCGACGAACTGCACGAGCGCCGCAGCACTGTCCCGGTCGATGGTCCGCAGGGCGGCTGCCAGCGATTCCAGTATGGCGGGGGCCCGCCGTCCCCGGCCGTGTGTCATCGCGGAAAGCACCGCAAGGGGTACGTCCCGCTCGGCCTCCTGCCGGGTGGCGATGACGGGAACGTTGTCCGGCCCGAGCACGAAGGGCCGCACGGTCAACGAGGGCATCCCCCGCACACCGAGATGGATCGGCTCCGCCGCCCAGCGGGCCGTGGCCCTGCTCTGGGTCACGACGACAAGGACAGGCTCACAGCGGTACTTCTCGTAGAGATAGCTGAGGTAGTACGGCCAGCTGCCGCGCTTCCTCTCGTCCGGTTTGCCCTGCGACTCCACGACCAGGAGGTAGGCCCCTTCGTCGGTCTCGGCCCGCAACAGCGTGTCCACGCGCCGCTCGATGGGCTCGATCTCGGTGAGGTCGACGTTCATGGCAGCGAAGTCGTGGGGCGTGGGGAAGGGGACGGACAACACCTGTTGCAGAGCACTGGTCAGGAGTCCGGGTTCCTTCTGGAAGATCCGGTGCAGGGCCTCGTGCGACGAGCCGACCATCGGCTCTCCTTTCTGTCCGACGTGATCAACGAGCTACGCCGCGTTCAGTTCGCACCACACGAGCTTGCCGCGGTGCCCCATGCGGGACAGCGGCTGCCAGTGCCAGAGATCGGAGCAGGCCCGCACGAGGGCCATGCCCCGCCCGCTCTCCTCTTCCTCGCCGAGCGCCCCCAACCGGCGTGGCGCGTCCGGCGGTTCGGGGTCCGCGTCCCACGCGCCGATCTGCAGGACGCCGTCCCGGAAGCGGAGACGCAGACAGGCGGGGCCCTTGGCGTGCAGGACGGCGTTGGAGATCAGCTCCGAAGCCAGCAGTTCGGCGGTGTCGGCGAGGCGGGGCAGGCCGTGGAGGGTGAGGATCAGGCGCAGGGTGCGACGGCAGACGGTGACGGCGCGGGGGTCGGTGGGGATGTAGAGGGAGTACTCCCAGGAGTCGGGGGCGGGGGCGGGGGTGGGGGTGGGGGTGGGGGTGGGGCTGGGGCTGGGGCTGGGGCTGGGGGTGGTTTCGGGCATGGGTCAGCTCCAAGTGGCTGAGGGGGGTGGTTAGGCGCGCGGTGGCATTGCCGCAGCCGTCATGGAAGGACGGAGCGGTGCGCTTCCGCAGCGTGAAGGTCGCGTCACTGACGGTATGGTCCAACCTTGGCCCCACGCAACCGCCTGGCCTAACCTGACCCCGAACGAGTCAAGGAGGAAGTCGTGGTCCGCAGAATGCAGGTGACTGCCCGCCAGGAGCGTCTGGGTGCCGAACTGCGGAAACTTCGCGAGGCGGCGGGACTCAAGGGGCGCGAGGCCGCCGCGCTGCTGGGAACCGATGCGGGACGGTTGAGCCAGATCGAGTCCGGTGTCGCAGGCGTGAGCGAGGAGACCGTACGACGGCTCGTCGCCCACTACGCGTGTACGGATACGGAGTTGACCGGCGCGCTGGTGACCATGGCGACCGATCGGACGCAGGGCTGGTGGGAGGAGTACCGGGGACAACTGCCCGCGGCGTTCCTGGATCTCTCCGAACTGGAGCATCACGCCACCCACTACTGCGACGTGAGCTTCCTCCACATCCCCGGACTTCTCCAGACCGAGACCTACGCTCGTCGGATCCTTGGCTTTCGAGTGCCCGAACTACCGTCAGCCGAGCTGGACTTGCGCGTCCGACACCGGTTGGCTCGGAGGGTCGTCCTGGAGCACCCGACTCCGTTCACGACCGTGATCCACGAGGCCGCGCTGCGCATCAGGGTCGGCGGCCGAGGGGCGGCACGAGCCCAACTCTCCAGCATCCTGGACGCATCTGAACGGGACCACATCACCGTCCGCGTCATCCCCTTCGACCTGGACGAATTCGCCGGTGCCGACAGCGCGATGGTGTACGTGGGTGGAGCGGTCCCGAAGCTGGACACGGTTCTGCGCGACGGGCCGCACGGAACGGCCTTCATCGATTCCGAAGCCCAACTCGGTCGGTTTCGAACGCTCTTTCATAGGATGGAAGCCGCGTCGCTCGACCCGGGGCGCTCGCGTGACTTCATCCGCAGGTTGGCGAAGGAAGTGTGAGAAGCCCGATGAACGCTCCCGACAACTGGCAGAAGTCCTCCTTCTCCGGCAGCGGAGACGGCAACGCCTGCCTCGAACTCGCCTCCACCCTCACCACCCTCCACCTCCGCGAAAGCGACACCCCGACCACGGTCCTCACAACCACCCGAGGCCCACTGGCCCACCTCCTGGTCGGCATACGCACCGACGCCATCGCCAACCCGAAGTGAGCGGGAGCTCAAGAGTCATCAACCGAGCTTCCGAAGGCCTCGGAGACAACCTGTTTCTGGAACTCGATGGCCTCACGGCACCAGGCATTGTCCGACTCCGCCTCAAGGCTGTAGACCGGAACGTCCTCACCGTCGAGCACTGCCTCGTAGCAGAATCCCAGAACGCCGTACAGGACTTCTCCGCTCAGCCCTTCGGGTGCGTCGCTGCAGGCGAGAAGCGCCGAGAGCATCTGCGAGGTGCCGTACTCCTCCGCGATTTCGTCGAGTTCCTCGTACTGGTCGAGCACGTCCGCCGGGAGCATGATCCTCTCCCGGCCGGCGCGGAGATCCTCGTGTCCAGCCTCAGCCCCTCGACAACGTAGTCCCGGATCTCGACCGTCTCGATCGAGCCGATGATGTCGAGGGGCCAGTCCATCACCTTGAGAGCCGGGGCCAATCGGCCCGTGGGCCGAATGCTCTGCAACTCATCGCGCAGTGAGCGCATTTCACGATCCCACAGATACCCGTCGAGGCGACCGCCGCCGTACATGTCGATCAGCTCTCGATAGTCACCTGGCAGTCCGACGCCAAGCTCATGGACCACGTCGGACCAGTCGGCATGCCGCAACACCTTCCGGAGGTGCGACCAGTTGCGTCATACGCTCGACATGCACATTCATGGTTTCGTCCTTTTCAGAATCGCCTGGAATATGTCGAGCTCGCACGTTCGGTTGACACGCAGTGTTACACCTAGCCTCGCCGGGCCGGTGCAGTCAATAAGAAATCGGCGACCCCCTGGGGCCCCTCACTTGCTCATCCATAGCCAGGAGCAGCCACGAGAACGGAGTCGAAATAGCGCCCACTCTCGTCATCCGGCCCCATCGGGAGCACACTCCTCCAAAAGCCAATGAAAACGTCAGGAGCCGTGACGTTCAGGCCGTCGTCCTCAATTTCCAGCCGATATTCCTCGGCGAGCCGGTCAATAACCGCCTCAGCAGGTTACTCGAAGACAGAGAGGCCTCGGAACACAACCTGGACGTCTCCCTCGGGTCGGAACAATTCCACGGCCCGCACCACGCCACGGGAGTCGAAGTCGAGCGAGATCGGCAGCTCCGAGTCGTAGTGCGCGAACCCTTTGTTCCGTCTCTCCCCCGGGGCTGGGGGGACGAACCCGGGCAGCTTTTTGAGGATCCGCTCCGCCGCGTCAACCGGCATACCAATCTGCACACTGCCCACGCTTCGGGGTGGATCGATTTTCAGTCTCACGTGATCACTCCAGGGAAAGTTTCCATCATCACCAAAGTGTCAATTGAACATGGGCCATCTCCGGTATACCACGCAATGACTGATATTAGTCATTACTTTCCAGTCCACCGATCATCTCCCCGATGGCATTGTTGTACTTACCGGGGAACCTCGACGTAATGTCGTTGATGTCGTTCATCATCGCCCGGTCGATGCGTCCGGAGGCCACCAGTTCCTTCTGCATCTTGAGCCACGCCTTCGGCTCAGGGCGGCTCCCCTGCCCCGTCGAGTAGATCTGCCGGTGGTCGGGCTTGTCCATACGAATGGCCGGGCCGCTGTACTCGGCGATAGGGGTAGAGGTGTTCTGGGGCATGTGGTTGATCTCGAAGCCGTCGCCAGCAGGTTTCATCCTGCCGTAGACGCCTCCGTCGTAGCTGCCTGTCCCACAGTTGTGTACGAGGACCGGAGTGGCCCCCGCCAGCACGTAGTACGTATGCACCACGCTGACGGTCAGGTTGTGAACCGTCGCGTCCAGTGCCGTCCACCGCTGAACCGCCGTGATCTGGACCAGCGTGCCCGCGCCCGTGCGGAGCCACTGGCCCGACTTGAGGTCGGTCGCGTCGATCCAGTCGGCGAGTTCCGGGACCCAGAAGGGGTGGTTGTCGGTCGCGGTGACCTCGGCGGTCTCCGTGCCCTTCTTGCCGTCCGTGTCGATGGTGACCTTGACCAGGTGCTTGACGCCCTTGCCGAGGATCTCGGCCGTGACCGTCTGGGTCGTGGTCTCGCCCGTTTCCGGGTCGGTCGCCAGGACCTTGTCGCCGGCCCTGACGTCCTTGATCGGCTTCGACGAGCCGTCGGCCATCAGGACCCTGGTGTCCGGGGTGAAGCTGTTGGGCACCGGGCAGCTCGCGCCCTCGCCCCCGCCGCCCGAGTCCTCCTTGCCCGACCCGCTCCGCGATCCACCCGCCCTGTTCTCCGCCTTGCCGCCGCCCGCCGAGCCCTTCGACTGCGCGCCTCGGCCGGCCTTGACCTGGGCCGGATTGCCGCGGGCGCCCGCCGAGCCCGTGTGGGACTTCTTCCTCGCCGCCTCGGCAGCCCGTTTCGCGGCTTCTCTCGCCTTGCGCTTGGCCTCCGCCGCGGCCGCGTTGTCGGCATGCTCGAAGCCGCCAAACGGCCCGTTCCCCGAAACGCAGACATCCGAGCTACTGTGGATGTCATGACGGCAGCCTACGAGGATGTTCCCTTCAGTGAGTTGCTCCACCACCCGGCGGCCACGGCCCGGCGCCTGGATACCGTCCGCGCACTGCGCCTGCGTCGCCGTGACTCGGGGGACCTGGCCCTGATCCGCGCCGACCAACTGGAGCAGGACTCCGCAGTGGTCGATTTCACCGCCCGCCTACTCGCGAGCCTGGTTCGCACCGAGAACACCGCAGCGCTCCGCCAGGCCCTGCCCGAAGCCCTGCCCTGGTCGGTCTTCCTCCCGGAGGACGACGTGGAAGGGATGCTCACCGAGCTTGTGGACACCGCCCGCGGGGCAGCCGCGCTGGAGAACCTTGCTCCCATCGCCTTGCTACTCGCTCAGTGGCGACACAGCGCCGAGATCTACGCCGACCCTGCCCTGCACGCCCTACTCACTCGCGAGCCCGAAGGCGACCTCGGCCCGGTACCCATGCCCGAAGGCGAGGCAGGCAAGTGAGCCCCAAGCGTGGCGAACGGGCAGCCCCGCCCCCGGTCGGTGACGAGTTCGACCTGCGCTTCGCCACCAGCGAGGCGGCCAACGGGTGGGACGAACTCTCACACCACGCACCAGGCAATCTACGGCGAGCCTTCGAGAGGATCCGCTCCACCCCGCGCGCCCACGATTCACCTGAGCGCCATCACCGCCTCAAGGGCAAGCTCGGTGCCACGATCTGGAAGGGGCAGACGCTGGAGTGCTGGCAGTACGAGGTGACCGGCGGAGGCCGTATCTGGTACCTGGTCGACGACGCCAACCGCACGGCCTGGATCACGTACGCGGGCACCGGACATCCCAAGGCGACCGACTGACGCTGAAGCAGATCACGAAACGGACGCCCGCCGACGACGCCGAAGCCTTGGTACCCGGCGCAGTCGTAGTCCGCTGACACTGGCGTTGCTGTCACCGTTGCCGTCATGGCACCCAAAAGACCCACCGGCGCCACCACGCGCGGGCTCGATCTGAAGGGGCAGCGGCCGTCCGCGCGTCAGGCCAGCTTCTCCGCCTGGGCGGTGACCAGTCCCGTCGGGAAGTCGAAGTCCCCACCGGAGACCATCGAGCCCGCGTTGGCGAACGTGAAGTGGGCGAGGGTGGCACCCGAGCGGAAGACGACGGCCTTCCACCGGGCGTCGACTCCGGCGAGCGGAGTGACAGCGGTGAACGCGACCGCTCCCTCACCGGCCGCGGGCGCCGTGTCCTTCGTGACCTTGGTCGCCTTCGTCTCCTCGCCGCCGGCCGTCCACCCGAGACCGCCCGCGCACGCGGTCACCGCATCGCCGACGGACTTCAGGGCAGCGGCGGCGGCATCCGCGCTCGCGTAGGAAGCCAGGGTGATCACGCCGGTGTTGATGTCGATGGCCGTCTCCTCCGTGGTGGGCGTGGCCTCGCCCCTCGCATTGCCAGTCGCACGACGGTGGGCGGCGGCAGCGGGATCGCCCACCGCGGCACCGGCAAACGTGCGGCCCAGAGGCAGACACGCGTCGTCTCCCACCTTCACCGCATCCGCGGCGGCGGCCTCCGCCTCGGAGGGCGTGGTCACCTCATACACGCCCGCTTCGGCCTTGGTGAGAAGCTGTTGTCTTTCCGGGCTTGAGGACAATGTTTCCGCTGGTCGGGCATAGGGTCGGCGATCCCGTGGGAGTGGTGGTCTGTTGTCTCGCCGCTGCTGTGGAGGTCATGGATGCCGTCGGTTGTGGGGCTGCTGGAACAGCGTGAGCTCGTCGCTCGCCGTCGCGTGGACGAGCTGCGGGAGGAGGCCGACCGTGTCCAGGCTGAACTGGCCGTGGCCGAGCGGGAGTGGAGGGAATGGGCCATCGCTCGCTCACGGGTGGGCGAGGTGCTTGCCCCGGCGGATGAGACCGGGCGTGGCCGCGACCTGGCCGACCGGACAGTACCGGCCGCCGACGGGCAGGACGGGGAGGCGTCGCCAATGCCGGAAGCGGCAAGGACGAAGTCGCAGGTGCCGGTGTGGCGTGACGGACTTGCGTGGTCGGCGTTGTCGGTGGACTACCAGCGCATCCTCAAGGCGCTCGCGGACCGGGTCCGGCTCGGGCAGGGGCCGATGACCTGCCAGGAGATGGCTGTTGTGTTCGGCATGGATGTGGTTCCGGCACGGGTGGAGGCGCTGAGGTCGAAGGCGAAACGCCTGGTCGCGCGCGGCTGGCTAACCGAGCCCGCGCCGGGCCGGTTCACGCCCGCCCGCGGGGTGAGCGGGCCAGGCGGCGGGTCATGAGCAGGGTCATCGACCAGTAGATCATCGCCTCGGCGCTGGTGGTGCGGCGTTCGAAATCGCGGGCCAGGCGGCGGGTGCGCATAAGGTGGGCGAAGAGGCGTTCGACGATCCACCGTTTGGGCAGGACCACGAAGCCACGCATGTCGTCGCTGCGTTTGACGATCGCCAGGACCAGGGCGGACGTGACCAGACACTGCTCGACGAGGCTGCCGGTGTAGCCGCCGTCGGCCCAGACAAGTTCCAACCGGTGGTGGACATCGGCGACTTGCCGCAGCAGGACCTGGGCGGCGGCCCGGTCGCCGACATTCGCGCTCGTGACCATCACGCCCAGCAGCAGGCCGAGAGCGTCGACCACGACGTGCCGCTTGCGTCCATTGATCTGTTTGCCGCCGTCGAAGCCACGGCTGTCGGCGCCGACGACGGCGTCAGCCTTGACGGACTGCGAGTCGATCACGCCGGCCGTTGGCTGCGCGTCCCGGCCCAGCCGCTCGCGGAGACGGGCGCGCAGCCGGTCATGGAACTCTCTGACCAGGGCGTGGTCGCGCCAGCGGCGGAAAAACGCATACGTCCGGTCCCACGGCGGGAAGTCGGCCGGCATCGCCCGCCACTTGACGCCGTTGTCCACGAGGCACCGGATCGCGTCCAGCAGCGCGCGGTGGCAGTATCCCTCCGGCCGGCCGCCCCGCCCGCGCATCCAGCCCGGCACCGGCAGCAGCGGCCGGACCTCGGCCCACTCCGCGTCCGTCATGTCCGTCGGGTACCGGTGCTGCCGTTCGGGCCGGTCAGCCGCGTTGCCGTACATGTGCGCGAGGCAATCACACGTTGGAGCGGCCGAGTTGGACCGCCCGGCCATCGACACGGAAGACTGCAGCACAGGGGCCTCCTGTTGCTCTATGGATTCGACACCCACGAGCTGTTCAGGAGGCCCCGTCTTCATGCCCCGCCCACGACAGGATCACCCGACCGGGAATCCGCGTTCGACCGCCACCGCTCAAGACCGAAAAGACAACAGCTTCTGAGGGACACCTTGTCCAACTCGGCAGCGGTCAGGGGCTTCACGTCAGAGGCCGATGCCAATGCCGGTGCCGAAGCCGACGCGGACGCAGACACGCCGGCCGAGGAGACGCCGTCGCTGCCGGAACCGCCGCAGCCAGTAAGAACGACGAGGGACACGAGGGCAGAGGCCACAAAGACCTTGGGGTGCCGTATGCCAGATCTGTTCACGAGGTGCTGTGTTCGCTTTCTCTACCGCTTCATCAAATGACCGACACACCGCCGGCCAAGCCTGTACCCGCCCCGCCGCCGCACGACAACCTGGCCAACTCTGGCCGTCCAACAGGGCCGCCGGTGTGCGGCAAAGTCGTCGACCGCCGCCTCCTCTTCGGGGACCACACCGCCGAACGACCCGTGACTACGGAAGACCTTCTCCCCATGCGGACGCAACCGCCGGTCGCTGCGGGCAGCACCGCCGGAGTTGCAGTGCGACGCCTCGATGTCGCGTTACGCGCCGAGCAGACGAGTTAGCTTGATCTCCACGAAACCTGCCCCTTCAAGTCCATCCTTCGGAAGCAGCAGGCATTCACGCGAGTCGAGCCGCTCTTCGCTGGAGACCGCAAGCGAATCGCCGTCATAAACGACACGAATCTCACCATTCCTACAGAAATCAGGAACTCTCCATTGAGCGGGAGTCCATGACTCCACCCTCCCCACGACCGGCCACTTCCCTCGAATAAGCCCAAGGTCGCCGAAGCGGCAAACTCTAATTGCCGAATTCGCCTCAAGTGCACATGCCTGCGGCGGGATTTCGACAGATTCCAGGCGCGGACCGAAGAAATAGCCGAGTACGATACCTTTACCGTCTGCCCTGGCGACCACACCCAACGCGTATCCGCGATCACGAAGAGGTACAGCAAAGACGTCCCCGAGGGAGTACGGCAGCTTTCGAGTCACAACTAACCGCCTTGCCCTGGATACCACTTGGCAAAGAATTGGCCAGCCGCATCCATGTACTTGTTGTAGTTCCGATTTCTCACATTAACTCCGGCTGTCCTTCTCACACCTGCCAACGTGGGACGCCCATGGAGAATCCACACGATTTGCTCCAAGCCGCGCTGTTCCCTGTAGACGTCCGTACGGTATTCAATTTGGAAGCTGTAGTCAGCAGTGTCTTCTCCCCGGGCGTGCTCACGTTCCCTCCGCTGCAAATCGCTTGTACGCCCGGTTCTAACAACATTGTCGTCTGCGTCACGGAGTGTGTAGATCCCGCCCCGGGCTTTTGGATCGCCTCCACAGTTGTGAACCAGGACCGGCGTATCCCCCGCCAGCACATAGTACGTATGCACCACGCTGACGGTCAGGTTGTGAACCGTCGCGTCCAGGGCCGTCCACCGCTGAACCGCCGTGATCTGGACCAGCGTGCCCGCGCCCGTGCGGAGCCACTGGCCCGGCCGGAGGTCGGTCGCGTCGATCCAGTCGGCGAGTTCCGGGACCCAGAAGGGGTGCTGGTCGGTCGCGGTGACCTCGGCGGTCTTCGTGCCCTTCTTGCCGTCGGTGTCGATGGTGACCTTGACCAGGTGCTTGACGCCCTTGCCGAGGATCTCGGCCGTGACCGTCTGGGTCGTGGTCTCGCCCGTTTCCGGGTCGGTCGCCAGGACCTTGTCGCCGGCCTTGACGTCCTTGATCGGCTTCGACGAGCCGTCGGCCATCAGGACCTTGGTGTCCGGGGTGAAGCTGTTGGGCACCGGGCAGCTACCGCCCTCACCCCCACCGCCCGAGTCGGACTCCTTGCCCGACCCGCTGCGCGATCCACCCGACTTGTTCTCCGCCTTGCCGCCGCCCGCCGAGCCCTTCGACTGGGCGGATCGGCCCGCCTTGGCCTGGGCCGGATTGCCGCGGGCGCCCGCCGAGCCCGTGTGGGACTTCTTCCTCGCCGCCTCGGCAGCCCGTTTCGCGGCTTCGCGCGCTTTTCGCTTCGCCTCCGCCGCAGCCGCCTCCGCGGCCTTCTTCGCCTTGACCAGCGCGGCCTTCGCAGCCTTGGCCGCCTTCAGGCCGACCTCCGCCGCCGCCCTCGCCGCACGCCACGCCTTCACCGCGCGCTTCGTGCTCTTGAAGGCCCCCCACATCCTCTTGCTCTGCGTGAGTGCCTTGGTGAACGGGATGGCGTCCATGAGCAGGCTCCCGCACGCCCACAGATCGCCCTGCGAGAAGCAGCCCACCACGTCGTCCCAGCCGACGAACCCCTTGAACACCGCCCAGCCGGTCGACAGGATCACATCGCCCAGCGAGCGGTTCAACGTCTTCTGATACGCGGCGATCTGCGCGTCCAGCGCCGCGATCGACGCGTCGAAGCTCCCCGCCGACGACTCCGACGCCGACGACATCAGACCCGACGGATCCGCATGCGTCACCGGGTTGTTGTTGGCGTAGGTGTAACCGTTGGCCTGGAGCGGGTCGCTGTCGTCCAGGACCGGGTCCGCCGAGAGGAAGCGGCCCGTGGTCGGGTCGTACTCACGCGCGCCCAGATGGACCAGGCCCGACTGGGTGTCGTCGTCGCCGGTGTGGAACGTCGTGTGCGAGCGCGGCGCCAGGTTCGCGGCGCGGTCCTCGCCCCACGGGTCCCTCTTCGCCGTGCGCACGATCATGCCGCTGTCGAGACGGACCTCGGCCAGCGGAGTGCCGTTCAGGTCGGTCGACTGCGCGAACTTGTACTCGGCGACGCCCGCCGCGTTGTTGGTGCCCTCGCGGTAACGGGTGACCGCCGGACCGCCGATGCCCGCGTAGGTGCGCTCGGTGTAGCGGACCTTGCCCGCGGTGGTCAGGGAGACCTTGGCGTCGGGCAGGTGCAGCACCGCGCCGACGCCGGTGCGCTCCAGCAGGCGGTTGCCCATCGCGTCGTAGACATAGGTCGTCTTCGACGCGGGCTTCCACAGCTGGGTCGCGACGGTCGAGTTGCAGGCCGCCAGGGTCAGATCGGTGGTGATCGTGGCGGTGGGCACCGACATGCACAGGCCCGTCGCCACGTGCTTGAGCTGGCCGGTGCCGAGCGTCTGCCAGCGCTGCGCGGCCACGGCGTTGTCGCAGACCTGGATCAGGACGGCCGCGCCCGCCGCGGTGCCGTTCGGCTGGGCGCAGCGCCCGCCGCCGACGAACTGCCCGATCGTGGTGTCCTCGACCGTGCCGTTGTTGTCGGCGTCGACCGCCTGGACGCGGAAGTTCTGCGCCTTGCTGCCGTTGCACGCGTAGATCTGGATGGCGGTGCCCGCGGCGTTGCTTCCGTTGGACAGGTCCAGGCACATGTCGCCCGCACCCGTCCAGGCTCCGGAGCCGTCCGTGCCGAAGCCGGTCACGGACTCGACCTGGCCGTCCCAGGTCCAGGTCAGCGCCTGTGCCGTGTCGCCGCCCGTGGAACGGGACTCCACCGCGCCCGCGGCGTCGTAGGTCTGCGTCGAGCGCGTCTTGACCTCTGCGCCCGCCGTCGTCGTGGAGGTCGTGGTGTACGAGGTCAGGGTGTGCGGCTGGTCGTTCTTCGCCGTGTCGCTGGTGCCGTAGGCGTAGTCGGTGACCACATCGCCCTTGGTGTCCCGCACTCCGGCCGTGATGGTCGGGTCGGCCTTGTAGGCCGTCTTCTTGGTGCGGTTGCCCAGGACGTCGTAGTCGTACGACTGCCAGTAACCGTCGTTGCCGGAGGAGACGTTGACCGTGCCGTCGGAGTAGACCGGCTCGGCGTCGGTCTTGCCGGTGGCGGTGCAGGCGCCGCCGCCCGGCGTCGTCCACGCCACCTTCAGCTGGCCGAGCGCGTCGTACTTGAAGCACTGCTGGTCGGTCGTCGTGCCCATGCGGTCCGCGACGGACAGGACGTTGCCCGAGGCGTCGTAGGTGTAGGAGCGCTTGCTGACCTCGCTGCCCGGGACGACGGTCGTGTCGGGGGTCGGGGTCTCCCGGACGGCTCTGGTGGTCAGCAGCTCGCCGGTGGACTCGTTGAAGGTGTTCTCCTGCCACAGTCGGCGGCCGACCTCGCCCGCGGTCGAGCGGAGCACCTGCCCGTACGGCGAGTACGTGACGTCGGAGGCGTACCAGTCGTGGCCGGAGACCGAGGTGGGCAGACCTGCGTCGTTGTAGCGGGTGATCACGGCCTCGGCGTCGAGGCCGCCGGCCGCCGGGGCGGTGTACTTCTTCAGCTGACCGTCGTCGTCGTAGGCGTACGTGTAGGTGTACTGGGTGGCGAAGCCCTCGGCGGTCAGACCCGTGGTCGAGCCCGGGGGCAGGGCCGTGGTCATCGCCGTCGGCTGGTAGTCGGCCGTGTAGCCGCCGATGGAGGTGACGTAGGGCTTGCCGTCGGTGTAGCGGGTGGCCGAGGTGAGCTGGCCCTTTCCGCCGGGCGCGGCGTCGTAGACGTAGGACTGGGCGACGGTGGCGGTGGTGGAGTCCTTGGGGGTGACCTTGATCTCGGACACCCGGTTGAGGCGCTCGTAGGTGTACGAGACGCTCTGGCCTCGGGCGTCGGTCGCCTTGTCCACGCGGCCGAACGCGTCATAGGAGGTGTGGGTCGCGCCGGCGTCCGGGTCGGTGGTGTCGGTGACCCGGCCCAGGGCGTCGTACTTCCAGGTGCGGGTGTTGCCGACGTCGTCGGTGCTGGTCACCATGTCGCCGCGGAGGTCGTACGTGTAGGTCGTGCTGACCGCGCCCGCCTCGGTCAGAGCCGTGTCGCTGAAGGTGTCCTGGCGGGTGGTGCGGCCCAGCGCGTCCGTCCAGACCCGGGAGGCGGGGGTGCCCTGCGGCTGGCGGACGACCGTGTGGTCGAGGCCGTACTCGTAGCGGGTGCGGCGGTCCGTGGTCGGCACGGGCTTGCCGGCGTTGGTGAACGTCTCGCCCGTCTGCGGGTACGAGTTGTACACGGGGGTGACCGTCAGGACGCGGCCCAGTCCGTCGTACGTGTACGAGGTCGCGTTGGGAACCAGCGACTCGGAATCGGGGACGACCAGCGCGGTGTCCGGGTCGCCCTCCATGTAGTACGCGTTGCGGGTGTAGCGCACCTGGCCGGAACTGTTGTGCAGGGTGTCGGTGACCAGGCGGCCGCCGTCCACCGCCGGGGTCTGGGTCTGTCGCTGGCGGCCCAGGCCGTCGTACAGGGTGGTGGAGGACTTGTACGTGCCGTCCCCGGCCTCGGTGCTCGGGTTGTCCGAGAGCGACTCGACGACCACGGACACCGGTTTTTCCGAATCGGTGTGGTAGGCGTACCTGACGGTCGGGTCGTCGGTAGCGGACTGGGTGGCGTCCCAGGCGGCGACGGTGCGGCCGAGCGGGTCGTACTCGTAGGACGTGACGCGGTTGTTGGCATCCGTCGACTTGACGGTGGTGCCGCGGCCGGGCTCCAGGACGGTGACGTCGGTGAAGCCGATGTCCACGCCGGCTTCCACCTTGCTGCCGGTGACGGTCTTGATCCGGTAGACCTGGCCGCTGTCCGGCGTGTACTCGGTCGTGTTGACCACGCCCGTCGGGTCGGTGACCCTGACGACGCGGCCGACCGCGTCGTACTCGGTCCGCGACTCGGGGTTGGCGCTCTCCCAGCCGGTGCCCGCGCCGGTCGGCGCCTCCGTCCTGGTCGCCTGGCCCTCGGTGGGCGTGGCGGTGTGCGAGGCGGCGCCGTCGTAGTACATGCGCGAGGCGCTGACCAGCGTCGAGGCCGTCGCGCTGGTGACGTCGGTGGAGCAGGTGTCGGCGCCGGTGGTGGTGACGGTCTGGGCGACCAGACCGACGAGGTGGTTCATGCCCGACGTGTTGTGCACGTACGACGTCGCCGTGCAGGAGTCGTCCTCGGGGTCGGCGATGTCGCCGAACTCGTGGACCTTGGTCGGCAGGCCGTACGTGGCGTCGTAGTCGGTCTTGGTGGTCACCGTGCGCAGGAGCTTGCCGTCGGCGCCCGCGACCGAGGCCTTGCTGATGGTCCTGGTCTCACCGAGCGTGACGCGCTCGGCGACGACGTCCGGGCCGTCGGTTCGGTTGCGGGTGGCCAGGCGGACCGGGGCGTCGGGGAAGTTGATGGACCGGGCCGTCCAGCCGGTGGTGGTGGCCGCGCTCGCGTCGGGGTAGGTCAGCGACTCGGCGACCATGCCGGCGTACGCCTTGAGGTCCTTTCCGAGTACCGCGCCGGTCACGTCCGTCATGTCATACGAGCGCTTGACGTCGTCGGACGCCTTCTCCGGGGTGTCGTCGGCGAGGACGTCGTCGCTCATGCCGCGGAAGTAGCGGGTGACCGACTTGGCGGCGGCGGTGCCCTCGCCGGCGTCCGTCACGCCGGTGATCGTGGTGACGATCGGGTAGCCGCGCCAGTCGTCCCAGGTGCGGGTCTTGGGGCGGGAGAACTCCGCCTGGCTCTTCGCCCACAAGGCGCCGTTCACCGCGTCGGGGAAGGTCTCGTACCGGTACTGCGTCACGATCTCCTTCGCGTCCGCCAGGCGCGGAAACTCGGTGATCTTGTCGACGACGTACTTGTGGAACCAGGAGACGCGCTTGTCCTCCAGCTCGCCGTCCGCGTGCCAGTACACCGGGTAGCAGAGCTGGTCGTTCCTGTCGATCACCGCGCGGGCGGAACCGGTCAGGCACTTCTCCTCGGGCGACCTGTAGTCGACGTGGGTGCGGCCTCCGTACTCGGAGACGACGTCCTGGATGCGCAGCCGGGCGAAGAGCGGGGAGGTGTCGGAGGCGCCGTTCTTGACACGGTTGGGCAGTGCGGTCTGGTTGTGGGCGAAGGAGACCGGGTTGAGGGAGGAGGGGGAGCCGTCCACCGCGTATCCGGTGCGGGTGATGGACTCCAGCCAGAGCGCGGTGTACTCGCCCGTCAGGTTCCAGGGGAAGGACTGCCTGAGGCCCCAGGAGTCGACCTTCGACAGCAGGGTCGTGGCGGCCGAGTCCCCGGCCAGGCCACAGGCGTTGCGCCGGCCGGTCTCGTTGCCGTCGGCGTCGGAGGTGTACTCGGTCAGCCGCACGCCCTGCTCACGCTGGGCGCAGGCGTCGATCGAGGCCAGGCGCTTGCGGGACCAGAAGGTCGGGGAGTACGTCTGGCACTTCTTCCCGGTCGCACAGGCGAGGTCGGCGGGGGTGTCGAACCAGGGCCGGGTGCGGTCGGACTGCTTGGAGTCGAAGTTGCTGTTCGAGCACGCCACGTTCAGCGCGGGGTCGTCGAAGCAGCGCTCGGCGGCGTTGAAGACCATCCGGCCGAGCGGCTCGTCGCCGAACAGGGACCCGGCACGCTGGCCGTAGTCGATGTGGCTGAGGTAGCCGCCGCGGTCGTAGGCGACCGGAGGCTTCTCCTTCATGTTCCGGGCGTAGGCGTTCTTCTCCTTCTCCCACCACAGCGTCATCGCGTTGCCGCTGGTGTCCACGACGTAGTCGAGCTGGAAACGCCAGCCCTGGTCGCAGAAGGAGTCCGCGAACTTGGCGGCGTGGCACGGATCGGCGCTGTGGTTGCCGGCGACCGGCACGTTCAGCACCGAGTTGGTCTCCTGCTCGCCCGACGTCCAGCCGGGCAGGCGGTTGAGACCGAAGTAGTACTGCGTGCCGTCGTCGGTGGTGGCCCGCCAGAACTCGCCGTCGTTGTCACCGTTGCCGGAGGTGTGGGACACGTTGCCGACGACGGACTCGTAGTCGGCCTCGGTCAGCAGCTCCACCCGCGTGTTCTCACCGCGGGCGCTCTTCCACTCCTTGGTCGTGCCCACCCGCACCAGCTCGGTCGTCGTCCCGTTCAGGGACAGGACGGCGTTGTACGAGCCCCAGCACTGGTCGCCGGTGAAATGCTTGTCGTTGTTGGCGTTCGCGGTGTCGGCGGCACAGCCCACGAAAGTCCGCGTGATCGACCCCGGGTTGTAGTCCCAGCCCTCGCCCGCCCACGAGACCTGGTTGTTGGTCGCCGACGTCCGCCCGTCCGAAGTCTGCGAGCTGTAGCTGAGGGTGACGTTCGGAGACGGCCCGTTCGGGACCTGCGGGCCCGCCATCGTGTACGCGTACGTGAACGCGCCGGACGAACCCCCCGCCGTCCAGGAACCCGCCGACACGATCGGACTCGCGGCGAAGTCACCGCCCGAACCGGAACCGTAGGAACTGCCCACGAGCAGACCGCCACCGGCCGAATCCGCGATCCGCTGCACAGCGTCCGCGGCACGGCCTCCGCGCCAGACCGCGGAGCTGACGGTGGAGTCGTTCCCGGTGCTCACCGCGGAGTCGGCGGTCGTCGTGGACGTGGTGCCCGAGACGGCCTGCAGCGCGGCCGTGTCCAGGGTGATGTTGACGAAGGTCTCCGGCACCGCCACGTCTTCGTCGGTGGAGCCGACGACCTCGTCGTCCGCGCCGTCCTCACCGGTGTCCTCCTCGGAGCCCGAGGAGTCCCCGGCGTCCACGGCGACGTCGACGGTCTCGCCGGTGCGCTCGACCGCGGTCGTCACCGGAACGCCCGTGGAGCACTCCTCCAGGTCGGGCGTCGTGGCGTAGCAGGCCGGCATCAGCGTGAACGAGAGCCGGTCGAGCCACTGCGCGCTGTAGGTCTCGGCGAGCTTGGTCGCGTCGATGGAGACGACCGCCTCACCCGTGGCGGTGTCAGGCGGATCCACCGCGAGCATGAAGCCCTGCGCTCCGTTGGCCACCGCCTCCTCCTCGGACGCGGCGGCAACACTCCACTGGCCCTCGAGCGCGTCGACCTGAGCGGGGGAAGCGCCCTCCGGCGCACCGACACCGATGCTCATCGCGCCGTCGGCCGACTTGGCGACCTCCGTCGTACCGCCCGCGGTGAGATCGGCGACCGCCTTCGTGCCGGACACCGCCGGCACCTCGGCGACTGCCGCCGGGGCGTAGTCCTCGGGCTCGGCCGGGACTTGGCCGGACAGTTCCTTGAGGCCGTCGGTCAACTGCTCGTCGACAGGGACGGGGTCCGTCTCCTGAAGCTCGGCTAGGTCGACCGGCGTACGCGTGTCCGCGGGGCCGAACGCCACCGCGCCGGGCAGGAGGGTCACATTGAGGGCGAGGACCAGCCCGGCTATGACGCCGACCCGGGTTCTGCGACGGACCAGGCGCTCACGCGGCGATCTCGCCAGTGAACCCCTGCCGGACCACGACAGCACCGCACGCACGGCCAATCGACCCTTCCCCCTGAGTCATAAACCATCAGAAACGCTCAGACCCACGCTCGGACCGATGGCGCATGGTGATCAGCAGTTCACTGAACGAGCATGAACATAAAGGTGCCGTGAAGATCCACGTCAAGATGTGATGAAACTGTGTTAGCTATGTCACCGATCAAAACTAGACAAAGAACAGCAAAAAAACTCTCAAGCGCTCTTTGCGTCGCCATTGCCAAGCCGTGGCCGCCCAAAGGGTGTTGATCTCACCCGGAGCAGCCGCTCATACTCCAACCGCCCAACCCGGCGCGTCGCGCGTTCGCAAGGTCACAGGGCATCCCGAAGAGTCACGGAGAGGGCCCCTTGAGCGACCTCGACATCGCCACGGAACCAAGTCCGCCCGGCAGACGGCGCGTTGGGCGCGCCCTTGCTGCCGTCGTCGCGCTGGCCGTGCTGGCCGGCTGCGCCACCGTGCTCGCCCTGCGCGACGACGACACGGCCCCCGCCGACGCCAAGTCCGAGCGCGCCGCGCAGCCGGTCGACGAGGACGAGGCACAGCGCCGGGCCCGCACGAGCGGCAAGAAGGTCGAAGTCGCCACGCTCACCGACGAGTTCTCCACGACGTACGCCAACCCCGACGGGTCGTTCACCTACACGTCGTCGGTCGCCCCCGTGCGCGCGAAGAACGCCGAGGGCGCATGGGCGCCGATCGACACCGGGCTGCGCAAGGGCGATAAAGGCTGGCACACCGTCAACAGCCCGTATCCGGTGACTTTTTCGGCCGGCGGCAAGAGTGGCGGCACGGCCCGCAAGGCGGCTGCGCGCACCTCCGGATCGGCCGTCCGGACGGCCGGCTTCCGCGCCGATGGTCAGAGCCGCTCCGCTCGGCGGATCGAGCAGGTCGAGCAGATCGACGACGCGGCCGACACCCCGTGGACCCCTCTGCTGACGATGACCGCCGAAGGCCACGAGATCGACTTCGAGTGGCCCGGCGCGCTGCCCGAGCCGGTCGTCGAGGACAACCGCGCCCTGTACGAGGGCGTCCTGCCCGGCGTGGACCTGATGCTGTCCGCGCGCGACACCGGCTTCACCCACGTCCTCGTCGTGCACACGCCCCAGGCCGCCGCGAAGCTGGCCGCCACCCCGCCGCGCTACCGCGTCACCTCGTCCAGCCTGACCTTCGCCCTCGACCCGTCGACCGACGTGCTGACGGCCAAGGACAGCACGGGCAAGGAGACAGCCGTCTCCCCCACCCCGTTCCTGTGGGACTCGGCCGGCACCCACGACACGGACACCGGGTCCGCCGATCCGGGGGCCGCGACCGGCACCAACGAGAACCCCGAGGTGGTGGAAGGCACCGTCTCGGGCACCTCGGACACCTCGGACACCGCGGACACCTCGGGCACCACTGACGGCACGGACGGCACGGACGCCGCCGGACAGAACGCCGACCCTGCCGCCTACACGCTGACCGCCGCGGCGAACGGCACGCTCGCCCTGCCCGCCGTGAACGGCCCCGGCGAGGGAGCCCATGCCGCCGTCGCCGGCGCCGACTTCGAGGGCGGCATCCTGACCGTCACCCCGCCGAAGAACTACCTCACCGCCACCGAGAACCTGACCTACCCGATCTTCGTCGACCCCTCCACGACCGGCATCCGCGCCAACTGGACCACGGCCTACAAGAAGTACCCGGGCTCCAGCTTCTACGACGGCGCCAACTACAACGAGGACACCAAGGAAGCCCGCGTCGGCTTCGAGGCGCAGACCTGGGGCACCGCCCGGTCCTTCTTCAAGATGAAGATCGCGCGCGCCATCAAGGGCGCGGACGTCTCCAGCGCCACCCTGAAGGTCCTCGAGACCCACTCCTGGTCCTGCAGCAAGCGCACGGTGCAGGTGTGGCGCACGGATCCCATCAGCACCAAGACCACCTGGAACAACCAGCCGGCCTGGAAGCGGAAGATCACCTCCAAGTCGTTCGCCTACGGCTGGAAGGCCAACAGCGCCTGCCCGGACGCCTACGTCAACTTCACCGTCACCTCGCTGGCCCAGGAGGTCGCGACCAACGGCTGGACCGACTTCACCGTGGGCCTGGTCGCCTCCACCGCGTCCACCTCGCCGACGGGATCCGCCGGCAGCCTGGAGACGGACACCTACTCCTGGAAGAAGTTCCAGGCGGAGGGGGGCGGTTCGCCCTCGGTGACCATCGTCTACAACCGCAAGCCTGACCCTCCGACGACCCTCACCATGAGCCCCGGCTCCTGCGACACCAGCGCGGCCCCGTACATCAAGGTCGGCAAGTCCGCGAGCATCTCCATCGGCGCCAAGGCCACCGACCCGGACGAGGTGCTCAGCCGGCTGGAGTTCGAGGTCACGCGCACCGACACCGGCGTGAAGACCGTCTACAGCAGGCCGACGACCAACGGGGCCGCCGCCACCGCCGTCCTCACCGGGCTGGTCAACGGCGTCACCTACCAGTGGCGGGTCCGCGCCTGGGACGACTCGATCAGCGGCCCTTACTCGCCCAGCACCGGCTACTGCCGCTTCGTCTACGACACCGACCTGCCCGACTCCCCCGCGCCCCCCGTCTCGACGGACTTCCCCGGCGACGACGACGCGGACGGCAACCCCGAAGCCTGGTCGAAGCAACCCTTCGGCACCGCCGGCGCCTTCACCTTCGCGGTCGGCGACCCCACCGAGACCGACATCGTGAAGTTCGTCTACTCCATCAACACCACCACCTACGCCGGATACGTCTGCGCGGGCGGCAAGCAGGGCACCACGGGCGGTCTCACCGCTTCCTGCACCACGCCCATCAAGTCGGCCACCGTCACCGGAGTCCAGCCGCCCGCCGCCGGTCCCAACACCCTGTACGTGAAAGAAGTCGACTCGGCCGGCAACATCTCCCCCAACGCCACCAAGTACTTCTTCTACGTCACGCCCCGCTCGACACCGGACGGCGCGGGAGACCTGAACGGCGACGGCAATGCCGACTTCGGCCATATCACCGCCGCCGGAAACCTCTGGATCGACGCCGTATCGCAGAACGGCACCTTTTTCGCCGGCACCCTCGGCACCCACTCCAAGGGCAAGCTGCTGGAGAACGAGAACACCGCCCCGCACATGTGGGACGGCGCGAGCAAGTTCGCGCTGATCACCCACAACGGCGACTTCGCCCCCAGCGACGGCATCACCGACTGGGTGGTGCGCACTCCCGAGAACCGGCTCTTCATCTACCCCGGGGACGGCTACGGCGCGATCGACGTCAGCAAGCGCATCGAGGTGGAACTACCGGCCAACGCCCCGGCCCCCGCCACGTTCTCCGAGATCAAGTCGGCGGGCGACATCACCGGTGACGGCCAGCCGGAGCTGTTCGTGACCGGCGGAGCAGGCGGCGCAGAACTGTGGGTCTTCACCGGCTACAGCGGCGGGGCCTTCTCCACGGCCGTCCGGCTGACCGCCTCCGACTGGGCCGACGCCGATCGGGACTTCGTGGCCATCGCCGACTACAACGGCGACGGCGCCGCCGACATGACGTACCGCACCGGGGCCGGTCACCTCATCCTGCGCAAGGGCATCCGCGACGGCGCGGGCACGGTCCTGACCAGCCTGGGCACCTCCGGGGCCAGCCTGGACGGCGGTGACGACATGTACGTCACCGGCACCATGACCCGCGCCGCCTTCCCCCTGCTCTACGGCAGCCCCGACGCCACCGGGGACGGCATCCCCGACATCGTGGCGACCAACGCCGCCGGATCGCTCCTGCTCTACAAGGGCGGTGCCACCTCGCTCGGCGCCGCCACGACGCTTCGGTCGAGCGGATACAGCACGGCCAAGCAGATCGGCTGACGCCGGCACCGCCTCCCGACGGGAAGGGGCCCGAGACGAGTCGTCTCGGGCGGACCGTCGCCCTTCGAGCCGTTGCCCGCGCCCGCCTTCTCCTTGGGCTTGGCGGGCGGGGCGGGCTTGGGCGGGGCCTTCGGCTTGGGAGCGGCCGGCGGGACGACCTCGTCGGCGGCCTTGGTGGCCTTCTTGGCGTCGGCGGCCGCGTCGGCGGCCTTGTCGACGGTCTTGACGGCGTCGATCGCCTCGTCGGCGTACTTGGCTCCCTTGGCCGCCGTGGCCGCGTATCCGGCGAGCGGGACGTCCGAGGAGAAGGACAGCCCCCCGTCGACGTAGTTGCCCTCGGCGAGGTACCAGGCGCCGTTGATGACGTCGGCGGCCTCGCCGAAGACCGGCACCAGGCCGACGACGTCGAGCGTCGCGTGGCCGATGTCGGACCAACCCCACCACAGGCCCGTGGGGTCGGGGAAGACGACCGGGTTGTTGCGGCCGTAGCTGTAGCCGTTGAGGTGTTGCGCGGCACCTTGTGCGACGTGCCGTCGAGGAGGGTGAACGCCGTTCCGCCCAGAGGGCGTAACGGCTATTCCTGCCCTGCTCCGCAGGGGCTCGCTTTCACCCCCGGCCTGAAGGCCGGGGCACCCTGCGAGGAGACAGGGTGGAAATGGGAGACGGTGGCGGACAAGCGGATTCCCGTCGCGTGCGGGACAGCAGGCGGCACCACGGACACGGCACGGCGGCAAAGGCGGGTGGGATCGCCGCCCCTTCCCAGCCGCACGTGCAAAAACGGCTCGGCCCGGCGTACCCGATCCGAGCGCACGGAAGTCCTGCCACAGAGGGCAGGCCACGGGGAACCGAACGATCAGATCGAGCCACCTGGCCGAGTTGTACACGATTCAATCACGCAGCACACACACTTCCTACACATGGGGGACGATCGTTCACCGAATCGATACTCCACAGCGTTCCCCCGCAAAACGACACCCGCCCGGGTACGACTCCCGGAACAGGCCCCGGGCAATCGCCGACGCCATGGCGTCCGCACCTCCACTCCGGCTCAGTCGGGACCGGGCATCGACCGGCGCCCCCGCGCCCTGAGACCGGCGGGCCCCGAGCAGACCTTCACGAGAACCGACCCTGTCCTGCCACGCGTCTTGATCTACGGTGCCATCACTCACCGACGACCAGGGAGGAACCGTGCAGCAGCCCAAGGCGGCACTCGCCGAGCGCATCGCCGAGCGGAGAAGCGGAGGCGACGACCCCCGTGCCCTGGTCGGTGAGATGCGACGCTCGATCCTTCTGGTCCCGGTGGCCGACGACGGCCTCTGGTCGGTGCGTTCGGGCGGGGTGCGATGGATCTGCGGGTTCACCGACGAGTCCGCACTGGCCAGGTTCGCCCTGCACCACGCGCCCGGTGATCGGCCCATGGACTACGCGGCGCTGCTGGGCGCGCGCATCGTCGACGAGATCGTGCCCACCCTGGGCGAGCCCGCCGGTCTCGCCGTGGACATCGCCACCGAGGACGGGTCGATGTTCTTCCCGCCGGTCATCGGCATCGTGCCGGAGGCGGTCGCCGTCGACGCCGGTGCGGCGGGAGAGGGGCCGCGGTCATGAGCGGTGACGAACCGGACCTGCGGCTCGACAAGGCATCCGTCGCCAAGTTCACCCAGGGTGTGGGGGCGACCATCGACCAGCTCGGTGAACTCGGCGGCGCCACCGGTTCGGTGATGGGAAAGGGCTTCTCGGAGCTGTCGATGACAGGGATGGAGGCCGGGCACCACGGCCTCTCGGTGGACTTCGAGGACTTCTGCGAGCGCTGGGAGTGGGGCGTACGCGCCCTGGTGCACGACGCCAGCGCCCTCTCGAACCGTCTGGGGCTGGCGGCGGGTACGCAGTGGGAGCACGACCAGTACGTGGCGGGCACGCTGAAGGTGGGCGTCAACTCCGTGATGGGCGGCAACCCGCACGCGAGCGAGGAGGAGATCGCCCGGCAGGACTGGGGCGAGGTGTTCACGCCGGACTACCTGAACCCGGACTGGAGCGCCGAGTCGTTCGACAAGGCCGGTCAGGACATCGAGCAGACCTGGAAGGACACCGGCCGCACCGTGCTCACCGAGGGCCGCGGCGGTCAGCAGTCGCAGCTGCTCAACGACACGTTCGGCATCTCCGACGACCAGTGGGACCAGGCGCTGGACGACACCTTCGGTCCGTCGCCGGAGGAACGCGCCCAGCAACAGCAGGGTGATTCCGGGGGGAACTGACCGTGGGCATCGGCGACTTCATCAGTGACATCACGCCCGACTCGGTCGAGGACGCGGTCGAGGGCGGTGTCGAATGGGTCGGCAACCGGGTCGAGGACGCGGGCAACTGGACCGCCGACCGGCTGGACGACGTCGGCTGGGAGTCCGGCGCGGACTGGGTGCGCGAGCAGTCCCGTTCGGTCGCGAACCGGATGGGCGCGGAAGTCGACGAGATGGACCTCGGGCAGACCGAGGACAAGACCAAGCTGGTCTACGGCAGCCCGGACAAGATCCGCTCCACCGCCGAGAAACTCCGCGCCTTCCAGTCGTCCTTCGACAGCGCCGGCGACGGTCTCAAGGGCCTGGACTCGTCCCGGCTCAAGGGTGAGGCAGCCGACGCGCTGCGCACCGCGGTGAGCACCCAGCCGCCCAAGTGGTTCACCGGCGCCGATGCCTGTGAGAAGGCGGCCGCCGCGCTGGAGGCGTTCGCCGGCACGGTCACCTGGGCGCAGGAACAGGCACAGACGGCGATCGACAAGTGGAAGGAGGGGGTCAAGGCGTCCGAGGACGCCGCCGACGCCCACCGCAAGAAGGTCGACGACTACAACGGCGCCGTCGACCGCTACAACGCCCAGCCCGCGGACAAGCGCGACCCGTCCTCGCTCCCTCCCAAGCCCGCGGCGACGTTCGACGATCCCGGCAAGAAGCTGATGCAGGATGCGCAGGACCTTCTCGCCGAGGCCCGCAAGCAGCGCAACTCGGCGGCGGAGACCGCGCGCACGGCGGTCCGCGCCGCCCGCGACACGGCCCCGGAGAAGCCGTCCTACGCCGAGCAGTTGAGCGACGGGATGCAGGAACTGCAGATCATGGGTGACCACGTCGGCGGCGGCATCATCAAGGGCACGGCGGGAATTCTCAACTTCGTCCGCAGCGTCAACCCCATGGACCCGTACAACCTCACGCACCCGGCCGAGTACGCCACGTCCCTCAACAGCCTGGCCGCCGGTCTCGTCGTCGCCGCCAACGACCCGGTCGGCACCGGCAAGCAGATGATCGGCGACTTCATGAAGGACCCGGCCGAGGGCTTCGGCCGGCTGCTGCCCGACGTCGCGCTGACCGTGGCCACCGGTGGCGGCGGCGCCGCGGTGAAGGGCGTGCGGATCGCCGAGGAGGCCGCCGACGCCGCGCGGCTGCGCAGGCTGATCGACGACGCCCCGGACGGCGCCCACAACACCCCGGACGGCGACCGCAACCCCGGCGGCGATCCGGTGGACCTCGCCACGGGCCGGATGTACCTGCCCCAGACCGACCTCGAGATCCCCGGCATCCTGCCGCTGGTCTTCACCCGCCGCACCGAGTCCGGCTGCGCGGTCGGCCGCTTCCTCGGCCCCGCCTGGACGTCCACCGTCGACGAGCGCCTCCAGATCGACGCGATCGGCGTCGTCCACGTCACCGCCGACGGGCTCCTGATCGCGTACCCGCACCCGGTCCCCGGCGGGCCCACCACACCGGAATCGGGCCGCGCCCGCACCCTGTTGGCCCGCGACGCCGACGGCGACTACACGGTCACCGCCCCCGACAGCGGCCTGACCTTCCACTTCACCGCCCCGCCCGGCGGCGAACCGGGCGGCGACGGCACGGCCTGGCTGTCCGGCATCACCGAGCGCAACGGCCACACGATCACCGTCGACCGCGCCGAGGACGGCCTGCCGCTGGCCCTTGCCCACTCGGCGGGCCACCAGGTGAGGCTGACCGTCGCCGACGGCCTCGTCACCGCCCTGTCCGTGGCCGGCGCGGGCGAGAACGGCGCGGACCTGCCGGTACTGGGCTACGGCTACGAGGACGGCGACCTCACCGCCGTCACCAAGCCGTCCGGCGCCGTCACCACGTTCCTCTACGACGACCGCCGCCGCGTCATCGCCTGGATCGACTCCAACGGCAGCCGCTACGACTACGTCTATGACGACCGCGACCGAGTCGTGGCGGAGGGCGGCGAGGCCGGCCACGTCCAGATCACCCTGGCCTACACCGAGCCGGACGCCGCGACGGGCCACCACACCACCACCCTCACCACCGCCGACGGGCACGCGACCCGCCACCTGTTCGGCCCCGGCTGCCGTCTGCTGGCCGTCACCGACCCGCTCGGCCACACCACCCGGTTCGCCTACGACCCGCGCGGCAACCTGCTGACCCGCACCGACCCACTGGGCCTCACCACCGCCTTCTCCTACGACGAGGACGGTCGGGTCGTCTCCGCCATCCGCCCCGACGGAAGCGAACTGCGTACCGTGCGCGGCCCGTTCGGCCTGCCGGTGGAGGTGATCGGCCCGGACGGAGCCCGCAGGACGCAGGAGTTCGACGAACGCGGCAACCGCACCTCGGTCACCGACGAGGCGGGCGCCACCACCCGCTACACCTACGACCACGTCGGCCGGCTCACCACGGTCACCGACGCGCTCGGCGGCACCACCCGCGTGGTGTGCGACGCGAAAGGGCTGCCCGTCGAGGTGACCGACCCGTCAGGCGCCCTCACCCGCACGGAGCGGGACGTCCTCGGCAGGCCGGTCCGCAGCACCGATCCGACGGGCGGCGTCACCCGCTTCCAGTGGCACGCCGACGGGCAGCCGGCCCGGCGTACCGGCCCCGACGGCGCCACAGAGTCGTGGACCTACGACGGCGAAGGCAACCTGCTCACCCACACCGACGCGTCCGGTGGCGTCTCCCGCTTCGCATACACCCACTTCGACCTGCCGGTCGCCCGCACCCGGCCCGACGGCGCCCGCTACGAGTTCGAGCACGACAACGACCTGCGCCTCACCCGCGTCACCGACCCGCACGGGCTGACCTGGACCTACCAGTACGATGCCGCCGGCGACGTCGTCTCCGAGACCGACTTCGACGGCCGCACCCTCACCTACCGCTACGACGCCGCCGGGCAGCTCGCCGCCCGCACCGACGCGCTCGGCGGGACCGTCTCCTTCGAGCGTGACCAGCTCGGACGGGTGGTCCGCAAGGACGTCGACGGCCGCGTGACGACCTACGTCCACGACCGGGCCGGGCGCCTGCTGGAGGCGGCCGGCCCGGACAGCGAGCTTCGCTACCAGTACGACCGGCGCGGGAAGGTCAAGACCGAGCTGGTGGACGGCCGTCCCGTCTCCTACTCCCACGACGCCCTGGGCCGCCGCACGCAGCGCACCACGCCCACCGGTCACGTCACCTCCTACGCCTACGGCGCCGACGGGCAGGTCGAGCGCCTGACCACCGGCGGTCACCGGATCGACTTCACGCACGACGCAGCCGGCCGGGAGCTCGCCCGCGTCTTCGGCGACGCGATCACCGTGTCCTCCACCTGGGACGAAGCCGGGCGCCTCGCCGCGCAGCACATCACCGCCGGAGCCCGCGCCGTGAACAGCCGCGCCTACTCCTACCGCGCCGACGGTCACCTGATCTCGGTCGCGGACCGGCTGTCGGGGACACGCGCCTTCGATCTCGACCGGGCGGGCCGTGTCACCGCCGTCCACGCCCAGAACTGGACGGAGCGGTACGCCTACGACGACGCCGGCAACCAGACCTCGGCATCCTGGCCGTCCCGCCATCCCGGCAGTGAGGCCACCGGACCGCGCTCCTACACCGGCACCACCATCACCCGGGCCGGAGACATCCGCTTCGAACACGACGCCCTCGGCCGGGTCGTCCTGCGGCAGAAGACCCGTCTCTCCCGCAAGCCCGACACCTGGCGCTACGCGTGGGACACGGAGAACCGCCTCACCTCCGTCACGACCCCCGACGGGACCCGGTGGCGGTACCGCTACGACCCGCTCGGCCGCCGCAGCGCGAAACAGCGCCTGGCGGCCGACGGCGACAGCGTGGTGGAGGAGATCCGCTTCTCCTGGGACGGACTCACCCTGTGCGAACAGACCAGCCATCAGCCGGACGCCCCGCACACGGTCGCCCTCACCTGGGACCACCGGGACGTCGTCCCCCTGGCCCAGACCGAGCGCATCCTCACGGCCGACAGTCGCCAGGAGGAGATCGACCGCCGGTTCTTCGCCATCGCCACCGACCTCGTCGGCACCCCCACCGAACTCATCGACGAGACCGGCGGCATCGCCTGGCGCACCCGCAGCACCCTCTGGGGCGCCACGGCCTGGTCCCGTGACAGCAGCGCCTACACCCCTCTTCGCTTCCCCGGCCAGTACTACGACCCCGAGACCGGCCTCCACTACAACCACTTCCGCCACTACGACCCGAAGACCGGCCGCTACTCCTCCCCCGACCCCCTCGGCCTCGCTCCCGCCCCGAACCCTGTCGCGTACGTGGACAACCCGCACAGCGGGTGTGACCCGCTGGGCCTCATGCCCAAGTACACGAAGGAGGAGAAGGCCCAGAAGGCCAGGGAGGACGCCCTCAAGGCCATGGACGAGGTCATCGAGAGGGCGCAGGAAGGCAAGATCAAGAAGGCCGGCAACTACCACGCGCACGACCATGGCTTCACCGAGGAAATGGTCACGGAGATCCTCAAGAAGCCGGACGCCGTGTATCACTCGACAGCGGGCAGCGGAAACCTGATCTTCCGACAGGGGGAGGACATCGTGGTGGTCCGAGCCGACCGTACCGGGGCGGGCAACGTCATCACGGCATACGGTTCGTCCGGTATCAAGGGTCCTTCCGGGGCCGAGGCGCTGGGCGGCTTGCCCACCGATCCCGGTGGGCCGATTACGCACACAGACGTGGTGGAAGGCAGGATTCCAGCCAAGAACGGCTACATGGCTCCCGGAGTGCAGGTCAGATGAGGTGGCATTCACCATGAGAATCACCATCGACGACACCTGGACCGCGACGGTGACGGACGATCCGCTGCACATCAGCCCGCGTTTCGATTTCCGGGACTTCCGCGTGCGCATCGCGACGTACGCAGACGTCGAGGAACGCGGGCGGTTCCTTCTGGACACCTTCGGCAGTGAGCCGTGGCTGTGGGACACCCCTGACGAGCTCCGGTTCGATCGGGCGGGCCGGGATCTGGTCGGCGCCGAGTTCCAGATCACCGGTGAGGCCGCCGATGCCGAGGACTGCGCCCGTCTTCCCGCCGCACCCCCCGTCCGCCCGGGCGGCCTTCGCGCGGACGAGGCCCGGGACTTCCGCCTGGAGGTGACCACGGAGCTCTGCCGCGCCCCCGGAGACACCGAGCTCACCTGCCTGCGCGACCTCGACGTCCTGGACGAGCCGCTGGAGGCCCGCGTCGGCATCGCCCCCGACGTGGCGCTCCTCGTCCAGCACGGCACCGTCGTCGGCTGGAGCCTCACCGACCCCGCGCGGTACCTGACCACCGGCTTCGCCGCCCCCGACCCGGCTCCCCCCGCGCCGGCCACCCGGCTGCTGTTCACCGCATGCCTGGACCTGATCACCACGCCCCTGCTCGACGAGGTGCGGGACCGGGCCCCGGCCGCCCTGAACCGACTCCGGGCCATACACCAGTCCCTCCGCGCCCAGCGCGAGGACCGGCACCGCGTCGACGCCCTGCTCTCGTTCATCGCCGACCTGGTCGAGGACTACGCCGACCGGATCCGGTAAGGGCACGCGCGCGTGCGCCTACTCCTGAAGACCTGAGCACCCGGGTGACGGACACTCCGCTGCCCGTCACCCCACGCCGCGCCCTCGACATCGCCAAGGTGATCGTGTCGCCTGGTGACGGCTGTTGCTGCGGCGTGGCCACCTCTTGACCACTGCAGGCCATCCACGCTCCGCTTCAGCGTCCGCGCCATGCAGGTGTCGGACTTTCCCGGGCCGCCGCCCGAGGAGGGGCGGGCATTCATCAAGAACTTCCCCAGAGAGGGAGGCCAAGCTGGGGTTCGTTCCCAAGCTGGAGGAAATTCAGTGACCACTGACCCCGCCTTGGCCGCACGCCGGGCGCACACCACGCGTACGCCTCACACCGCACCCGCACCCGCACCCGCACCCGCCTCGGCGCGTCCCGCAAGTTCCGGGACGCGCGCCACAACAGCCGCGGGGCCGCCTTCGCCGTCGGAGAACACCCTCGACGCCTTGTTCACCCGGGCGGCCCGACGCCGCCCGAACGCCGTCGCCGTACAGGACGCCGGCGCCCCACTGCGTTTCGCCAAGGCCGAACTGTGGGCCGCACAGCTGGCGTCAGTACTGGTACACAGTGGAGTCCAGCTCGGTGATCCGGTGATCGTGCACTGCGACGACCATCGGCAGGCGCTGGTGGCACAGCTGGCCGTACTGAAGGCGGGAGGAGTGTGTGTGCCGGCCACCCGGGGGCTTGGCCGGTCGGAACTCCGCAGGATCGCCACGGTCAGCGATGCCTCGACCGTCTTGTGCAGCCGTTCCACCCGTCAAGCGTGGCCGCGGCGGTATGCCACGCTGGCACTGAACGAGGTAAGGCGGCTCTCGGTAGACCCGGTGGAAGCGGTCTGTCCCAGCACCACCAGGACGGTATTGATCGCGAACAGCGTCCCCGGCTGCCACGCGGGCAGGCCGCGCGCCTCGATGACGTAGGCACTCAGCAGCACGGTCACCTTCACGGCCTTCGTTTGGATCGGTGCACCTGGTCGCAGCACAGGATCAGACGAAGGCAGCCTCCACGTCCGGCAAACGCCCAGGTGAGCGGCCCAGTTCGAGGTCCATTTCGACCTCAGCCCATAAAACGAGCTAAGAAGCCGTTGCCGTATCAGGCATCAGAAGGCGTCCGTCCCTTCACAGCGGCAGGCTGAGTGTAAAGACCGTTTCCATGTTCGGGGTGCTGGTCACCGAGACCGTGCCGCCATGGGCTTCGGTGAGTTGGCGGACTATGGCCAGGCCCAGGCCACTGCCGCCGGTCTGGCGGCTGCGGGACTTGTCGGCGCGCCAGAAGCGGTCGAAGACACGGGGCAGGTCGTCGGCGCCGATACCGGTGCCGGTGTCGGCGACCTCGATCACGACCCGGTCGCCGGCACAGCGGCAGCGCAGGGTGACGTTGCCTCCGGGAGGGGTGTGCCGGATGGCGTTGGACAGCAGGTTGCCGATGGTCTGGCGCAGGCGCGCGGGGTCAGCGGAGAGGGTGGGGGCGTCCTCGGCGTGGGCGGTCAGCGTGACACCGGCGGCGTCGGCTCGGCCGCGGTGGGCGGCGGCCACGTGGTCGAGGAGTTCACGCAGGCACAGAGGTTCGGGGTGCAGCCGGAGCTGGCCCGCGTCGGCCTGTGCCAGGTACTGGAGGTCGTCGACGATGTGCTGGAGCAGCAGGGCCTCCTCCAGCAGGGAGGCGATGAACGCCTCGTCGGAGACTGCCAGTCCGTCCTGGGCCGCCTCCAGCCACGCGCGCATCGTGCTGAGCGGGGTGCGCAGTTCGTGGGCGACATCGCTGACCATCGCCTTGCGCTGGACCTCGACCCGCTCGCGGCGCTCCGCCAAATCGTTGAAGGCGGCGGCCAGACGGCCGATCTCGTCGTGGGTGGACACCGGTACCCGCAGATGCTGCTCGGCCGGGTGGCGGGCCGCGTCGGTCAGGGCGCGCAGGGGCCGTACCAGCCGGGTGCCGACGGTGACGGTGACGGCCACGGTGAGGACGAGGACGAGCGCGGCGACCCCGGCGATCCGGACCTTGTTCGCCGAGGAGAGGTCGAAGCCGGGTGCGGCCGCCGATCCGGCCGGGGTGGCGACGAACAGCAGCGCGGGCTGGGCGACGTACGGGGCGAGTTGTTCGCGGCGGGCGGTGTCGATGCACCGCTGGACGACCTCGCTGTCCTTCCCGGAGGGGGCGAAGTCGAGGCCGACCGGCACGGGGCCCAGGTTCTGGCGTTTCAGGCAGCCGGCGACCAGGGTGTTGAGCCGGTCGAGCGCCTCTCGCTCGGTGGGGGTGGGATTGTCGAGTGTGTACAGGTCGCACACCTCGATGGCCTTCCGCCGGGTGTTGTTGTCTCCAGTGAGGACCAGGGAGGGCCTGCCGCTGGGCCCCACGGTGACTCCGGCGGGGAAAGCGGCGACGCGCAGGCAGGACTGCAACTTGAGTACCCGGAGCCCCAGTTCCTTGCGTTCCTGTCCCGGCAGCCGGTACGGGCCCACCGCTCGCGGATCGATGCCGTCCGCCTGGACGCCGGGCAACAGGGCCGGGTCGGCCCGCAGCGGGTCGAGCAGTGCCGAGGCCCTGGTGGGGAGGGCGGTCGCGGTGCCGGACGCGGCGATGGGCCGGCGGTTCTGGGTGGTCAGGGTGATACGGCGGCCGGTCTGCCCGGCCAGCCGTTTCAGGGTGGGCGTCACCGCGGACCAGTCGGTGTGGCCGGCCGCGTAGCCGATGAGGGTGTCGTAGATCTGGGCGTCGTCGGCGAGGACCTGTCCCTGCTCCTGCTGGATGGCGCTGGTGGTGGTGCGGGCGGCGAGCCAGGCGGTGGCCGCGACCGCGCACACGGCGATGGTGATCGACGCGGCCAGCAGCCGGACCAGCAGGCTCCGCCGCAGCGGCATCCTGCCGTGGCGGCCCGCCCTTACCCCCGTCTCAGCGTCCACGGCTGCCGTCGGCGAGGCGGTAGCCGACGCCGAACACCGTCTGGAGATAGACCGGTTGCCGGGGTACCGGCTCGATCTTCTTGCGGAGGTTCAGGACGTGCACGTCGATGGTGCGCTCGGTGATGTAACGGTCGTCCCCTCGTGTGCTCGCCAGCAACTGGCGCCGGGTGAAGACCCGTTCGGGTTCCGCGGCCATCGCCGCGAGGACGTCGAACTCGCCCGGGGTGCAGGCCACTTGGCGGCCCTCGATCTCGACGACCCGGCGGACGGGGTCCACGGCGAGGGCGCCGACCCGCAGCACCGGGTCCTGTCGCAGGGTGCCGGCCGCCCGGGTCCGCCGTAGCAGAGTGCGGATACGGGCCATCAGTTCACGGGGGCTGTAGGGCTTGGTCAGGTAGTCGTCGGCGCCGAGATCCAGGCCGAGCAACAGGTCCTCCTCGGTGCTGCGGGCGGTCAGCATCAGCACCGGCAGGTCGCTCTCGCACCGCAGGATCCGGCACACGTCCAGACCGTCGACGACCGGCATCATCACATCGAGGACCAGCAGGTCGGGCCGGTGGCGGCGCACCTCGTCGAGGGCCGCGCGTCCGTCGTGGACGAGCAGGGCGGTGTGGCCCTCGCTCTCCAGGTAGCGGCGGATCACCTCGGCCTGTTTGGTGTCGTCCTCGGCCACGAGGACACGGGCGTTCATGGGGTCAGCGTAGGCACGACGGGATCAGGTCAGACGGCTTTCTGACGGCGCCCTGACAGGATCGTCATAAGTTCGGGCCATGGTCTGCGGCATGTTGAACCTCTTCAATCGAGCCGCGGTGTTCACCTCCGTCGGCGCGGTCGGCCTGATGGTCCTCACCGCCTGCGGGGGCGTCGGCGGAAACGACGACACGGACAAGGGCGGCGGCAAGGACGAGGTCGCCTCGCTGAACTCCCCGTCGGCGGGCGGCACTTCGACGAGCACGAGCGCGAGCGCCGGTCCCGACGCGGGCCGGCCGCAGATCCGGCTGGACAGCACCAACGAGGAAGTCAATCGCATGTACGAAGCCTGGCAGGCATGCCTGAAGGAGCACGGGGCGGCGGAGAAGTACAAGCGCAAGCCGAACGATCCCGCGGTGCTGGCCTGCAAGGGGAAGCAGCCGCTCGATCCGCCGGAGCTGGACCCGGCCAAGAACCCGGACTACGCCGACGACGTCCGCGAGATGGTGAAGTGCATGAAGGGCCACGGCATCAAAGCCCTGGTCTACGAAGGCAGTTGGGCCCTGGAAACCGGAAACGAGATGAACCGCCCCCACTACGACGAGTACGAACTCCAGTGCCAGGTGAAGGCGTTCGGTGAAGACGAGTAACGACACGAGGGCTGCCCGTCGGCCCGGGAGACGGCGGGTGGTCATCGGTGCGGTGGCCGTGGCGGTCGTCGTGGCGAGCGCGCTGACCGTGACCGCGTGGCAGAACAGCGGCGGGAAGCCGGACACCGGCGGCGGCGCCGTACGGACCGCGACCGCCGTCGTGACCAGGAGCGACCTCTCCAACGCCCAGACGCTGGACGGAACCCTCGGCTACGGCCGGGCGACCACCGTGAAGGGCGGCAGGACGGGCCTGGTCACCTGGCTGCCCGCGACGGGGGCCACGGTCCGGCGCGGCGAACCGCTGTACCGGGTGGACAACGTGCCGATGCCGGTCTTCTACGGCCAGACACCGCTGTACCGGACGCTGGAGGCGCGGGGCACCACGGGGCCGGACGTGAAGACGGTGGTCGACAACCTCAAGGCCCTCGACTACGACATCGGCGTACAACCCGCGGTGGGCACGTGGGTCACACCGCAGCGGGTCACGCCGACCGCCACGGGGAGCCTGCCGAGCGCCTCACCCTCCGGGGCACCCCCCACCCCCACCCCCACCGCCACGCCAACTCCCGTCCAGGTCAAGCGTGGTGACGGCGTCCTGACCGCCGATCTCATCGCCGCGATCAAGCGGTGGCAGACCGCGGCCGGCATGCCGTCCACCGGTGTGCTGGGCATCGGTGACGTCTCGGTGCTGTCCGGTGCCGTACGGGTCGAGGGCGTCCAGGCGCAGCTCGCCGACGCGGCCGACGGGACCCTGATGACGGTCACGTCCACCACCAAGTCGGTGACCGTCTCGGTGGATCCGGACGCGGCGGGCTCGATGCGGCGGGGCGACACGGTGACGGTGAGCCTGCCCGACGACTCCACGGCCAAGGGCACCATCGCCTCCATCGGCAGCGCCGTCCGCACCAGCGACACGTCGAGCGGCGACGACTCCTCCGGGCAACCGCGGCTGACCGTCAGCGTCTCGCTGCGTGACACCGGGGCGGTGCGCGGACTCGACTCCGCTCCCGTGCGGGTGAGTTTCACGTCGGAGACCCGCAAGGACGTGCTCACCGTGCCCATCGGCGCGCTGATGGCGCTGCGCGAGGGCGGCTACGCGGTCCAGTTGCCGGGCGGCCGGCTGGTGGCGGTGAAGACCGGGATGTTCTCCAAGGGCGTGGTGGAGGTCAGCGGCGACGGCATCGACGCCGGGACCAAGGTGGTGACGACGTCATGAGCGCGCCCCCGGTGCCGGTCGGGAGCGCGCCTCCGGTCCTGGCGGTGCGCGGCGCGAGCATGGTGTACCCCGGCGGGGTGACGGCGCTCGACGACGTCTCGCTCGTCGTCGAGCAGGGTGAACTCCTCGGCATCGTCGGCCCGTCCGGGTCCGGCAAGTCGACCCTGCTGAACATCATGGGCACGCTGGACCGGCCGACGAGCGGCACCGTGGAGATCGGCGGCCAGGACGTGGCGGACCTCTCCGACCGCAGACTGTCCGCCCTGCGGGGCCGTCAACTCGGCTTCGTGTTCCAGCAGTTCCATCTCACCGACGGGCTGACCGCCGCCGAGAACGTCGCCACCGGTCTGCTGTACGCCGGTGTCCCGCGCGGCAGGCGCCGCGCGCTGGCCCTTGAGGCGCTGGACCGGGTGGGGCTGGCCCGCCGTGCCCGGCATCTGCCGCAGCAGCTCTCCGGCGGTGAGCGGCAGCGGGTGGCCATCGCCCGCGCGCTCGTCAACCGGCCCGTGCTGGTGCTCGCGGACGAGCCCACGGGCGCGCTGGACACCGCGAACGGCGTGGCCGTACTGGATCTGCTGACCGCGCTGAACCGCGAGGGGACCACCATCGCGGTCATCACCCACGACCGGGACATCGCGGCGCAGCTGCCCCGGCGGGTGGAGATCCGCGACGGCCGCCTGCGCTCCGACATCCGCGCCGACGCCCCCGCCGACGTCGGCCCTCCCGCCCGTACGGAAAGCTGGACATGACCATCACATCGACGCGGCGGCACGCCGCCGGCCGTCCGGCCGACGGGGTCGCCGACAGCAGGCCGGTGCGGCTGGCACCGCTGGACATCCTCGGCCTCGGGATGCTGGGCGTCCGGACCCGCAAGATGCGCGCGGCCCTGTCCGCGCTCGGCATCTCGATCGGCATCGCGACCCTGATCGTCGTCACCGGGATCCCGGCGTCCAGTCAGAAGGCCCTGATGAAGGAGCTCTCCGCGCTGGGCACCAACATGCTCCAGGCGGTGCCCGCCAACCAGGACCCGCCGGTGCTGCTGCCTCCGGAGTCGGTGGACATGGCCCGCCGGATCGGGCCGGTCACGGCGGCCAGCGCGGTCGCCAACACCCACACCGAGGTGCTGCGCAACGACCGCCAGGGGGAGGCCGACTACACGGGGCTGACCGTCCTGGCGAGCAAGGTCGACCTGCTACGGACGATCAACGCCGAGATGGGCTCGGGCCGGTTCCTCGGCGCGAACACGGAGAAGTTCCCGACGGCCGTGCTCGGTTCGGTGGCCGCCTCCCGGCTCGGCATCCCGAAGGTCACCGCCGGGCAGCCGGCCCCGCAGATCTACATCGACCGCCAGTGGTTCACGGTCATCGGCGTCCTGGAGAAGACCCCCCTGTCGCCGGACATCGACCGCTCGGTGCTGGTCGGCTGGGACGCGGCGCGCAGCATGCTGAGGTTCGACGGCCATCCGACGGTGATCTACCTCAAGGCGGAGGAGTCGCAGATCGAGGCGGTCCGCGACGTGCTGCCGGAGACCATCAACCCCGAACTGCCCGGCGTGGTCCAGATCAGCCGCCCGTCCGACGCGCTGACCGCCAAACGGGCCACCGAGTCCACCTTCTCCGCGCTCTTCCTGGGACTCGCCGGGGTCGCCCTCCTCGTCGGCGGCATCGGAGTGGCCAACACCATGGTCATCTCCGTCCTCGAACGCCGCCGGGAGATCGGGCTGCGCCGCGCTCTGGGCGCCAACCGGAACCAGATACGCAGCCAGTTCCTCACCGAATCCGTCGTCCTGTCGGGGCTCGGCGGCCTGGTCGGCACCGTAATCGGCGTCCTGGCCACCATGGGTTATGCCACCCATCAGAACTGGCAGCCGGTCATCCCCCTCACCTCGGTGACCGCCGGGTTCGGCGGCGCGGTCCTGATCGGCATGCTCGCCGGCGTCTACCCATCCGTCCGCGCCGCCCGCCTGACCCCCACCGAAGCCCTCGCAACGACTTGAGTCCCGGCCAGGATGTCCCTGGAACAAGACGTGGCCGGGTACCGCCTCGCGCATCCCTGGAACGCCAGTCGGGACTTGCCGGCAGTCGGCTCAGCCACGGTCACTACGAAGCCGCCGGCCGAGATTCGCTGCAACACTCCCCAAAACGGTCTCTCTGTACGAAAAGAGGTAGCCGGTCGGCCCCAGCAGACGGTTCACGCCGTATCGCAGCGGGATGGACGCCGAGCGCGATCGGGTCTGCCCGATCACGGACACGGCAGCGTTTCACGTGTCCGCTCGTGCCAGGAGTCGGGATCGCACCGACGTCCCGGCGCCGCCGCCGTCCACGTCGGCAACCCGGCACCCCAAGCCGGCACTGCAGCCGCGCCACCACCGGACACACCGATCAGTGCAACCCACGGCCGCAGCGATCGCCAGAACACCACGCATATCCATTCATGTTCATGGGTGGCGACACCGGGCGTCGAGAGGGCAAGCGGCATCGGGTTAGCCCCGAACTACGTTCGACTACCGAGAATCCAGACATGGGAGACTTATCGACGCCTCGATGCTCCCAGGATGTCCCCATCCGGGCACAGAAAAAGCCCCCCACGATTTTCGTGGGGAGCTTTTAGGGCCCTGACCTGCACTTTTAACAGCCTCCTTCGGGATTCGAACCCGAGACCTACGCATTACGAGACCGTGAGCGATCATGTTGCCGGATAGCGCTTGATGCCGCCGAGTGATGTCGTGCCTGATCAGAGTCACCTGCGACAGGTTGCTCCCTGCTACCTCATGCTGCCCCGTCCAAAGACGTCCGGCCACCGAGCGGCCACCGGATCGGGCACTCCCGAAGCAACGGGTCTCGAATCGTTGAGTTGTCGGGCTCGGACAAAGTCCTCCCGCCTTCGGAACAGGCAAGTTGGTGGGGCGCGTCGCGGCGGTCCGGACGACGAGCGCGACGAACAGGCGGCAGATCCCGTCGCAGGACAACGGGATCAGGTCGTCCGACGTGGGTCGGTGTGCGTGTTCGTCGGCGCGGACGACGGCGAGGAAGGCGTGGGCCGGCATCGCGAGGATGGCCCAACGGGCCCAGGCGGGGTGGCGGCGGACCTGGTGCTCATCCAGCCCGGCCGGCCCCGTGACGGCTGATGCCGCCAGATGCCGTTGTGCCTGATCAGACCGCATGCGCCGTACCGGACGCCGGTACTGGTACCGCACCGTCCAAAGGCGTCCGGCCGCCCCATGGCCACGCCAAAAGGTGCCCGCTGCCCCTGGCAGTCACCCCACGCCACCTGTTGGGTCCGAACACTTACGGGCCCGGCTCACACCCCGCGTCACAACGCCCGCTCGTGCGGACGGGCCGGAGACCGGCGCTCACTGAGAAGACGCCGGCCGGGCCAGGTCGGACAGGAGCGCGGGCAGGAGGCGTTCCTCCATGACCGCGCCGCCGGACTCCCGCATGGCACGGGCCAGTTCGGGGTCCCAGGGGCTGGTGGTGGGCGGTCCCGCGAGCGGTGTGGACTCGCCCTCACCGAGTGCGGCCGTGTAGTCGGCGGCCGTCATCCGCCAGGGGTGGGCGCCGTGGCGGGTCACGGCGTCCGCGGTGATGCGCAGGCCGGCCCAGTCGAAGTCGGCGCGCCAGTGCAGCCGGGCTCCCGCGCGGACGGCGTCGCCGAGCAGTTTGTGGCAGGCGGCGGACGGGACGCCCTCGGTGCAGACCAGGGCGGCGCCGGTGCCCTGCAGTTCGCCGGCCGCGGCACGCAGGACGGCCGGGTTCTCGCAGACGAAGAGGGTGCGGGCTGCGGGGACGACGGGGTCGGTGGCGAGCTGGTGGAGGGTGAGCCGGAAGGGTATGCCGAAGCCGGCGGCGTCGCGCAGCCAGTCGCAGACGACGGTGTCGCCCCTGGCGCCGATGTTGAGGACGAGCACCTGGCTGGCGAGGTCGTCCGCGATGGCTCCGGCGCTCTCCCACAGGGCGCGCCGCCCGGCCCGGTCGCGCGGTACGGCGCGGCCGTCGCCGACGCGCTGGGCGAGGGCGCGCAGGACGAGCTGTTCGAGCGGGGTGCCGGGAACCAGGGCCTTGGTGTCGCCGGTGGCCCATTCGGCGAGGACCGGAAGCGGCAGGACTGCGGAAGACCGTTCCGGCGAGCCCGTGCAGCGGTCCCCGTCGCCGCAGAGCCGTTCCAGGACACGTGCCGCCACGTCGAGGAGCGGCGCGTCCCCCCGGCGTACAAGACGGGTGAGGGTGCCGTCGGCGGCGATCCGCTCCAGCCAGGCGGCGAACCATCCCTGCCCGGCGAGCCTGCTGGAGCGGACGGATTTGAGTGCCTGGTCGCGGCGCGATTCCTCGTCGGCCCGTTCGGCGGGCCGGTCGCGCAGCGAGCCATGGAGACGGCCGAGAGTCTGGAGGAGACCGGTGCCGTAGCGGTCGTACAGGTACCCGTCCAGATCGCGTATGGGTACGGCGAGGCGTCTGGCGGTCTCGGGCCGGTAGCGGCCGGTGATGCCGATGACGGTGCGGCGCTCGGCCTCGCTGGGCCCCGTGAGCCCGATGTCGCCGTCGAGCGCACCGCCGGTGCGCTCCAGTCTGCGGTGGGCGGCGGCGAGCAGCCGGGTCCATCCCTCGCCCCGCAGCTCGTCGTACGCCGACGGCTCACGCTCAGTGGACAACCGCGGCCCCCTCGGTCACCGGGACCCGCCGGGTGCCGGGCGAGCCGAGGGCCGCGGTGAGGTCGCCGGTGTCGTCGGCGAGGAGCCGGTCGCCGTCCCAGACGAGCAGCAGCGCGGAGACGGTGTGGTCGACGGCGGAGTGCGCCAGGTCGTAGTGGGCGGCGGCGGACACGGCGGCGTGGGCGGCCCACAGGTCGTAGCCGGTCATGAACAGGTCGAGGTCGAACTGCGCGGCCAGCGACATGAGTTCACCGCGCCCGGTGTCGTCCACGCCCGCGAAGGCCTCGTCGAGGGCGAGCAGGCGCGGGGCGTGCGGATGGGCGGAGTTGAGCATGGCGTGCGCGGCGGCGAACAGCGGCAGGTGCAGCGACACCGACTGCTCACCGCCCGACAGGCGGCTGTGCCGGGCCCGGGTGAGCCGCTCCTCGCTCTTGTCGGGCCGTACCAGCTGGAACGCGAACTGCCGCCAGCGCCGGTAGTCGAGGACCTCGGCGAGCAATTCGCGGTAGGGCTGGTCACGGTGGCGGGCGCGGGCGGTCTTGATCTGCGCGGCGAAGTGCGTGCGCACCCGGGCGAGACCGTCCGGGCCGAGGCGGACGGCGTCGGCGTCGAGGAGGGCGCAGACGCCGCGCTGTTCGTCGTCGAGGTGGTCGGCGAGCAGCCAACTCACCCCGACCGTCGTCCCCGAGGACATGGTGCGCCGACGCATGTCCGTGTTCATCCGCCGGATCAGGTCGCGGGCGTCGATGGTGCGGTCGTGGATCTGCTGGGCGAGCCGGGTCAGCAGGGCGTCCTCCAGGATGCGCTGCTCGGAATCGGAGAGCAGTTCGGCCTGGTCACGGCGGTGGGCGGAGATCTTCTGCGCGAAGGCCGCCACCGGCAGCGGGCCCTCCTCGTCGGCCACACGGACGAGGATGACCCCGTCGGAACCGTCCCACTCGGGCCGGTAGTCCTGCCCGGCGGCGGCCAGCTGCGCCTGCAGGTCGTCCAGGGCCTTGGTGAGACGGGTGACGGACTGCTTGAGGCTGGATTCGGTGGGGGTGAGGTCGCGGGTCGCGGCGAGGATCGCCTCGTGCACGGCGGCCACGGCCGGCGGGAGTGTCTCACCGGTCCAGTCGGCCTCCTGGGCGGGCCAGGCGAGGCCGGGCGGGCAGCGCAGGATGTCGAGGAGTTCCCTGACGGCATACGGGCGCAGGGAGCGGGCGGTGTCCTTCTCCTCCGCCGCTGCGACCGACCGGGCCTCGGCCGCGGCCGTACGGCGGGCCTCGGCCGCGGCGGTACCCGCGATCGCGCTGTGCTGAGCGGTGCGGGCCGCCTCTGCTTCCCCCACCAGGGCGTCGATGCCGTCCTCGGTCTCCTGCACCTGGCGCATCACCTCCTGCGCCTCGGCCCCGACGGCCTCCTGGAGGGCCTCAAGTCCCGCGGCCTCCTCGGTGTACCGGCGGCGTGCCGCGCGCTCGGTGTCCGCCGCCGCCTCCTCGTCCTCGGCGGCGACGGTGAGCCGGTCGGCGGCGGCCTCGGCCGCCTCGCTCTGGCGGGCGTGTTCGCGGCGGCGGGCGGCCAGTTCGCGGACCGCCGTCTCGAAGGCGCGGGTGGCGGTCTCGACGGCGTCGACGCGGTCGGTCTCGATGGCGTGCTCGGCGGCGGTGCGGCGCAGGGCGCGCTCGGCGACCGAGCAGGCGGCCACCGACTCGTCGTACGAGCCCTGGGCGGCGTCGGCGGCGTCGCGGGTGGCGCGCAGCCTCGCCGCGGCCCTGTCCAGTTCGCGCAGCGCCTCGATGATGCCGGTGGTGCGGGGCAGGGCGGCGCGGGCCGCGGCGTACGCGTCGAGGGCGGCATCCGTACGGGCCTGCACCCGCGCCAACTCGTCCAACTGGGCGGAGAGTTCGGCCAGGAGCGTCTCGCAGGCGGCGATCCGGGCGGCGCGCCGCCGGGCACGGGCGGTCGCGCCGACGTACTCGGCGTGCTCCTTGCTGTGGGCACCGACCAGGACACCTGCGGCGTACCGGCCGTCGGGGCTGATCTGGGGGATGCCGGTGTCGAGGTCGCCGGTGACGGCAACGGATCGCAGTACGGCGGTGATCCGGGCGGCGGTCGGGATCACATCGCCGGCCTCGGGGACCTCGGGGACCTCGGGGACCTCGGGGCGCAGGAGGTCGGCGAGGCTCGGTCCGCTCACCGGAGAACCGGCTCGCAAGTAACCCTCGCTGCGCCCGGCCGCCACGGGGGCGTCCTCGGCGGTGAGGAGGGCGTCGAGCATGCCCGATGCCTCCAAGGCGGCTTCCAGGTCCGCTCGCTGACGGTCCGTCAGGTGATCGTCGAAGTCGACGAGCCGCCACAGCGGAACACCCCCCTCACCGGGCGCCCGCTCGGCGGTGCGGCCACGGGCCTGGGGCGGGGCGTCGTCGTGTTCGGCGGCGATCCGGTCGCGCTCGGCCTCCGTCTCGGCGCGGCGGCGCTCGACATCGGCGCGCTGGGCGCGCAGGGCGGCGAGGGAGTCACGCAGTTCCTGTACGGCGGAGGCGGTGGCCTCGGTGAAGGCGTCCGCGAGCGTGACGGGCACACCCGAGCTCTCCGCCTCGCCGGTGAGTTCGAGGGCTTCGGCGAGTCGGCCGACCCCCTCCTCGGTCAGGAGCTCACCATGCGCCTCCGCCCACTGTCCCAGTGCCTCACGGGCCTGTTCGCGGGCGGATTCGAGAGCCGACTCGGCGGCCGTCTCGGCGGTTTCGGCCGCGCTGACGGCCTCCTCGGCACGGTCGAGCGATACCCGGGCGAGGTCACGGGTCTGCTCGGCGCCGCGTGCCGCCTGCTGGGCGCCGCGCACGGCCCGGACGCCCTCGTGGCGGGCGGCGGCGAGCGCGGCGGAGCGTTCGGGGAGGCGGGCCGGTTCGGCGTCGGCCGGAGTCCAGGACAGGCCGGCGGTGTGGGCGTGGTCGGCGACGGTGGCGGCGTCCCGGGAGACTGCGGCGTCGAGTTCGGCGGCGAGCCGCGCGGCGTGCTCGGCCTCGGCGCGGGCGCGGCCGGTTGCGGCGCTGCGGCGTTCACGTTCGGCGCTCGCCTGCCGGGCGGTCTGCTCGCAGGTGCGCACCAGGCGTTCCAGGTCGGCCAGTTGCTCGACGGCCTGGTAGGCGGCGGAGGAGCGCAGCTGGTCGAGGCGGGCGCGCTGGGCGGCGAGCGAGGCGTCGGCCGACTCGGCGGTCGTCTCGGCGGCGGCCTGCCGTTCACGGGCCTGAGCCAGGTCCGTGGTGGCGGTGCTCAGCGCGGTGGCGCGCTCGGCGGTCTCGGTACGGCGGGCGGTGAGCCGGTCCGCGGCGGCGCGGGCGTGGACCCGCAGGTAGGTGGAGTAGCTCGCGAGGAAGGCGCGGGTGGCGTCGTCGGCGGCGGCCAGCCCCTCCAGGGTGCGCTGCACGGACTCCATGTCGTCGAAGGAACGGGCCGCCTCGGCGATCAGGTCGTCGTCGAGCGGGCGCAGACCGGCGGTCAGGGTGTCGGAGAGCTTGGCCGGGTCGAGGTTCTTGGCGAGCTGCGGGCGGCGCAGCGTGAGGATCAGGGTGAGCAGTTGCTCGTACCGCTCCGGGCCGAGACCGAACAGGCGCTGGTCCACGGCGGCGCGGTAGTCGACCGTGGAGGCGATCAGCTCGCGTCCGAGTTCGGCGGCGAGTTGCTTCTTCGTCATCGGCCGGTCGTCGTGGGTGAGGAGGGAGAAGTCCTCGCCGACGCGGCCCTCTGCCACGAAGTGCCAGCGGGCGGGTGTGTCACGGTGGCGCTGAGCGTGCAGCCCGATGCCGCAGGTGACGGCCTCGCCCGTCTCCCGGTGGGTGAACTCGATCCAGACGTAGCCGAGCGCGCTGTCCTGCCCGCGGAAGAGCAGGTTGGACTTCATCGTGCGGTCCTCGGCGGCGAACGGGTTGAGCCGCTTGGGGTCGATACGGCCGTCGAGGACGAAGGGGAAGAGGACTTCGAGGGCCTTGGTCTTGCCGGATCCGTTGGGGCCGCGCAGCACCAGCCAGCCGCCGGCGAAGGAGAACTCCTCGTCCCGGTAGTCCCACAGGTTGATGATCCCGGCGCGGGTAGGGACGTAGCGCGCTGCTGGGGCGGGGGTGCTCACGGAGTCGGGTCCTCGGCGGTGTCGTTGACGGTGTCGTCGGCGAACAGGGCGGTCTGAGAGGGCGGCCCGGCCACCGTACGGGTCTTCACCCGGGCCGTGACCCCCCGATAGCGGGCGATCAGCGGCAGGGCGAGGGCCCCGCCGTCGACCCGGGCGATCAGCGACATGGCGGCCAGCAGGTCGAGCGCCTGGCCGAGCAACCGGTCCGGGTCGCCGCGCAGATCGGCGGCGAAGCCCGCGCCGTACTCGGTGGTGATCTCCTTGAGCCTGCCCCGCAGCCAGGAGTCGGTGACGAAGGGGTGGCGGGTCTCCGCCGGCTCCCGGCCCTCGTGGTCGGGCGTCTCGTACACGGACACCTCGTACGCCGACTCCTCGTCCGGCTCGGCGAGTTCGGCGACCAGTCCACGCGACGGCAGGGCCGCGTCGATACGCCGGGCGCGGACCGTCAGACGTTCGGCGGCGGTGGGCGCGGGCAGCAGTTCGAGGGCGTGCCGTCCGGAACGCTGCACGGCCGCGCTGATCCGGGCGGCAAGGAGCAGCGCGGCCTGCGCGACGGTACCGCCGCCGGGGAAGCGGATGTCGGACAGCCTGCCGGAGGTGTCGATGAGCGCCACGCCCTCGGCCCGCCGCTCCACCGTCAACCCGGTCAGCCGCTCCAGGTCCTCGGCGAGGGCGGGGGCCCGCAGCTGGCCCAGGAGTTCGGTGTCGGCGTCGGCGTAGAACGCGACCGGGTTCTCCAGCACCAGGCGGCGGGCGCGGCGGGCCTGGTCGCGGCGCTGAGCGGCACGGCCTGCGGACAGGCCCAGCGCGCCGGAGGAGTCCAGCAGCGCGGTGACCGACGTCAGATGCTGCAGGACCCGGGTCGGGTGGTGGACGGCGAGGAGGATCTCGCGGTCGATGTCGTACAGGGCCTCGGCGCGCTCGGGATCGCCGGCCCAGGCGGTGGCGGAGCCGTCGGCGAGGGTGAGCGCGCCGCGTTCGGTGAGCCAGGTGACCGCGTCGACGAAGGCGTCCCGGTCGGGCTTGCGTGCGGTGTCGAGCCCGAGTCCGTCGATGCGTACGGCGTCGGCGGCGACCGCGTCGGCCAGCTCGCCCAGCGCCACCTGCGCGCCGTGCCGGCCCAGGGCCGCGAGGGTGAGCACAAGGTAGGCGTAGCGGCGTCGGTCGAAGGGGCGTCCAGCGCGGGTGAGGGCCGGGCGGGTGGCGTCCAGGCCGTCCTGGGCGCGCTGGAGCCGGACGGTGTCGGCGGTGGTGACGAGCCGGTACCCGAGTGCCTCCATCAGGTCGGTGCGCAACTGGTCGGCCCAGCGGCGCACCGTCGCCAGCGCCGCCTTGTCCGGGTACCCGGACGTGACCAGCGGGTGCCGCAGGACGAGCCGTACCGCCTTCTGGTAGTCGGCGAGTTCGAGCGGGGAGACGCCTTCGGCGACACGGCTCATACGACGTCCTCGCTCATGTGGTGACCTCCAGGCGCAGCCCGTCGAGATGGAGGCGGCCGCGCACGGTGTCGACGGTGGTGGAGCCCTCGGCGGGGGTGAGGGTGAGCCGTACCCCGTGGGCGGAGCCGGAGGCGGCGGTGACCCGGCGGCTCGCGGGGACGCGGGCGGCGAGGGCCACGTCCAGCAGACCGAGCAGGGCCCGTGTCTCGGGCTCGTCGAGGGTCCGGCCGTACACGCCGTCCGAGGCGAGGGAGTTCGCGGCGCCGCGGCGCTCGGCCTGCTCCTTGAGCTGCTCGGCGCGGAGCAGGGCCCGCCGGTCGTCGTCGCGTTCGATGCGGCCGGGGCCGTGCAGGGCGGGGGTGCGGCCGGACTGGACCAGGGTGCGGGCGAGTTCGACCGGTTCGGCCTCCCACCAGGACGTACGCCCCGGAATCTGCTCGGGGTCGGCGATGTGGCGGGGCGCGCCGAGCCCGAAGACGGCCTGGAACACGGCGTGCGCGTCCTCGTCGCTCTCGCAGGAGGTGAACCACTGGGCGAGGTGGCGCAGTTGGCTCTCCCGGCTCACCCCGCCCCGGCGGGCCTCGGTGACCCGGCGCAGCAGGGCGAGGACGGAGCGGATCGCGGTGACGGTGGCGTCCTGCAGCCGCTCGGTCTCGCTGTGCTCGCGCTCCGCGAACCAGTGGACGATGCCGTCCCACCGGTGCCGCCAGTCCGCGAGGCGCTCGGCGGGGCTGCGGAAGAGCCGTTCGTCGGCCTCGGCCGCGAACTCGACCATGCGGTCCACACCGGTGGCCGCGGCCTTCTCGACCGCCTCGGCGAGCAGCGGGGCGTAGCGCCCGAGTTCGGCGGTGAACTCCCGCATGTGCGCGAGGAGCGTGTCCTTGTGGGCGAGGAACACCTCGGGCCGGGTGTCGTTGGTACGCGCCAGGTCGCCCAGCATGAGGTAGAAACGGGCGGCACGCTGCGCCATCTCGTTCAGCACCGAGTCGAGACGGCCGAGCTTGCGGTACACCTCCTCGCCGTCGCCCGCCGTGTTGGCCTCGGCCAGCGCTCGCAGGTCGCCGAGGATGTCGGGGAAGACGAGGCGGGAGAGCCGGGCGTCCTCCAGGCTCGCGCCGAGCACGTCCTCCACCGCCCGGTACGCCCGGTACCCGGCCTGGGTGAACTGGTACACGTAGTGCCGGTTGCGGTACTCGGCCAGGTTCGCGGCGCGCGTCCCGTCGTACGACCGGTCCAGCACCTGCCACTCCGCGAGCGCGTCGAGCAACGGCTGCACACCGGCCGACCCGCCCACCGCGCCCGCGCCGGGATGGTCGGCGGCGAGCCGCTCCAGCAGTCCCACCGCGTCCGAGGCGTGCAGCAGCACCTGGTAGTTGGCACGTCCGCGGTCGAAGGCCCGCAGCAGCCACAGGTACTCGTGACGCTTCTCGGCGGCGGCGAAGTGGAACAGCCGCAGCCGGTCGTCGAGGGAGAACGCGTCGATACCGAACGCGCCCTCGTCGACGGGGTCCGCGGCATCGGGCTCCGGGACGTCCGAACCCGACGCAGGGGCCAGGCCGGGGTCCGGGACGGGGTCCGGGACGGGGTCCGGGACGGGGTCCGGGACGGGGTCCGGGGCGTCGGGCTCGTCGCTCACGGGTCTGACGGCTTCCTCGCTGGGGCTGGGCACGTATTCGCTCGCCCCGGCCGTGCGGCCCGGGACTCCGCGCCAGTCTGCCGCACTCCCACGGGTGCGGGGAACCGGCTCTCGGGGTCACACATCCTGTGCTACTTTGCACGTTTCGCACTCCGTGCAGGGCGCATTGGTTCCAACACCCTCCGGTTCGCCCCGGACAGCCGGAAGCTGGTCGGGGCCGAACTCCGGATGCCGTACGTCTCCGCGTACCACGAGACGTCCGTTCGCGTTCCCGTCATGCCCGCACTACGCCAGGGCGGGCTCCGCGCCGACGAGGTGCGGGACTTCCGGCATGAGATGTGCACGGTGCTGTGCCGCGCTCCCGGGGACGCCGGGTTGACCTGTCTGCGCGACCTCGACGTCCTCGACGAGCCGCTGGAGGCCTGTATCGGCATCGCCCCAGACGTGGCGCTCCTCGTCCAGCACGGAACTGTCGTCGGCTGGAATCTGACCGACCCGGTCCGGTACCTGACGACTGGGTTCGCCGCCCCGGATCCCGCCCCGCCGTCCGACACCACGCGTCGGCTGCTCAGCGAGTGCCTGGACCTGATCACCACGCCGGTGGTCGACGACCTGGTGGACGGAGAACCGGCCGCCCTGGCCCGCCTTCGGGCCGCCGACAAAGCCCTGCGTAACCAACAACAGGACCGGCACCGGGCCGACGCCCTGCTCGACCTCATCGCCACCATGGTCGAGGACTACGGAAACTGGTGACCGAGGTCGACACTGGGCGTTTCCGTGCTCTGAAGGCGCTGGGGATGAGGTCGCATTCACCATGAGAATCACCATCGACGACAACTGGACCGCGACGGTGACGGGCGATCCGCTGCGCATCAGCCCACGTTTCGATTTTCGGGACTTCAGTCTGCGCATCGCCAGGTTCGCAAACGTCGAGGAACGCGGGCAGTTCCTTCTGGACACCTTCGGCAGTCAGCCGTGGCTGTGAGACACGCCTGACGAGCTTCGGTTCGATCAGGCGGGCCGGGAACTGGTCGGCGCCGAGTTCCAGATCGCCGGTGAGGCCGCCGATGCCGCAGACTCTGCCCGCCTTCCCGCCACACCCCCCGTCCGCCCGGGCGGCCTTCTCGCGGACGATGCGCCCAGGACTTCCGCCTGGAAGTGACCACGGAGCTCTGCCGCGCCCCCGCAGACACCGTGCTCACCTGCCTACGCGACCTCGACGTCCTGGACGAGCCGCTGGAGGCCCGCATCGGCATCGCCCCGGACGTGGCGCTCCTCGTCCAGCACGGCACCGTCGTGGGCTGGAGCCTCAGCGACCCCGCGCGGTACCTGACCACCGGATTCGCCGCCCCCCGCCCTGACTCCCCCCGCGCAGGCCACCCGGCTCCTGCTCACCGAATGCCTGGACCTGATCACCACGCCGCTGCTCGACGAGGTGCGGGACCGGGCTCCAGCCACCCTGGACCGGCTCCGGGCAATGGCCCAAGCCCTGCGCGACCAGCGCGAGGACCGGCACCGCGTCGACGCCCTGCTCTCGCTCATCAGTGACCTGGTCGAGGACTACGCCGACCGGCCGACCGGGCAGAAGCCGTGAACCACCGGCCTGCCCCGCCCAAGGCAACGACCCGGCCGGGCGACACGACGCCACCCGGTTCCCGTGCCGTACGCGCACGGGAACCTACTCCTGAAAACCCTTGGCGCCCAGCTGACGGACACTCCGCCCGGGCTTCCCCCGCACGCCTCGCTCTCAACATCTCCGAGGTGCTGGTCGGTGACATCACGGACCGGGCCGGATTCGCGGCAGTTGCCCGGCCCCTTCGGAAACGAGCAGTGGCTGTGGTCGGACGACGACCTTCTGCTCGACAAGGAGAGCCGGGGGCTGAGTACGCAGTGATGATGCCCGCCTGCCGCTCGTCGCCCCGCACAATGACGGACCGCACGACTTGGGCACCAGAGCCTGAAGAGCTGGTCTCGCCCTGAACTGGGACGACGCTCCCGCATGCACCGACGCAGCCGCTCCTTCGAGGTTCTTGCCCCCGATTGGCTACTGCGTACGCTCACGGTCCGTCATCGCCAGGGCCTGAGCCGGACGTGAGATCTGTCCGCACCGGACAGTCCCGACGACTCCTACCGTCCCATCGGAGACCAGTCGGTTTCACCCATCGACCCAGGGCACCAAGAGTCCCCTGATGGAGAGTCAGGCACACTTGTCCATCGGTTGTCCACCGAGGCTCTTCGCGCAAGCATGATCCACCCCCTGCGAGCAAGTAAATGACCAGGTCAGAGCGTTAGATCGTCGATCTCGTCACAGAACCCGAACCTCCGGCCTACGCATTACGATGCACAGACGAACGGTGCCCGATTTGCCGAGATTCCAAGGTCGCCCGAAACAAGAAACCCCAGGTCAAAGGCCTGACCTGGGGTTCACCTGGGAGCCGCCTTCGGGATTCGAACCCGAGACCTACGCATTACGAGACCGTGAGCGTTCGTGTTGCCTGATGCCTCGTCGTGCCGCGTGGTGACGTTTTTCCTGATCAGAGCACGTGCAACAGGTTGACCCGTGCCACCCGATGCTGCACCGTCCAAAGGCGTCCGGCCACCGGCTGGCCACCACTGGTGACAAGAAGCAGGGTCACCGAGATTGTCGGCCTCCCACAGACCCTTCGGCCCGGCATCACGGGCGGCCCGCCACTCCTTGACATGCGAGTGGTAGAGCCGTTCGCGGCGCAGGACCGCACCCTTCTCGTCCTGGGCGCGGCGTCGTACGGGGTGACGATCCGCAATTTGTACTCCGAGGTGAAGGTGCGACGCTTCGGCCTCGGTGCCGGGTCGGACCCGACGGACTCGGTGTTTGGCATACGGGACGGTTCTCCTGTCGTGCCCTCTCAGGCTAACCCCGCAGACCCAAGGCTGACAGAAAGGGGGGGACACGTCGGCACTGCGGACGCGAGCCTTGCTCGTTGGCCTTTCGATCAGTCACCCGGGACGATACTTCCTCCCCAGGTCACTGGCTCGCGAGGTATTTCCAGGACAGTCGGGAGCGCCTGCGTCCAGTACTCCTCCACTCCTGCTGGATCGGTCTCCCCCACACTCTCGGCGACATCACCGGAAAGGGGTACAGCATGCCGGACTCAGGCATATTCAGGACGCGTCACGCCGTCGATGTGACGGCCGATCCGAAGGCCGTGTACGAGCTGATCGCCACGGCAGAGGGCTGGCCGCACGTCTTCCCTCCCACGGTGCACGTGGAGCGGCTCGACGGGGACAGCCGTTCGGAGCGGCTGAAGATCTGGGCGTTCGCGAACGGGGAGGTGCGGTCCTGGACCTCGCGACGTGAACTGGACCCCGCGGCGCTGCGGGTGACGTTCCGCCAGGAAGTGTCGTCGGCACCGGTGGCGTCGATGGGCGGCGAGTGGGTCGTCGAGGCGGCCCCCGGTGGTTCCAGCGTCGTGCTGCTGCACGACTTCGCCGTCGTCGACGACGATCCGGCGGCACGGGAGTGGGTGCAACGCGCCGTCGACACCAACAGCGAGGCCGAGCTCGCCGCGCTGAAGTCCGCCGCCGAGTCGCTGGGCGCCGAGCCCCGGGCGCTGCTGTCGTTCGCCGACCACGTGGACATCGCCGGGCCGGCCGAGGCCGTTTACGACTTCCTGTGGCGGGCCGACCTGTGGGAGGAGCGGTTGCCACACGTCAGCCGGCTCGTGCTCACCGAGCCCGACGACGATCTGCAGACGGTGGAGATGGACACCCGCTCCGCCGACGGTTCCGTGCACACCACGAAATCGGTACGGGTCGGATTCGGACCTAACCGGCTCGTGTACAAGCAGACTCGGGTGCCTCCGCTGATGAGCGCGCACACCGGCCGCTGGGTCGTCGAGCCGACCGAGAACGGAGTACGCGCCTTCTCGCACCACACCGTCGTCCTGCGTACCGATCGGGTACGGGGCCTGCTGGGCGTGGACGCCACGCTGGACACCGCTCGGGATCTCGTACGCAACGCGCTCGGCGGGAACAGCACGGCCACCTTGACACTGGCGAAGCAGGCCGCCGAACGGGCCGCGGCTCGCTGAGCGCTCCGAACGCGAGAGGGCGGGCCCGGAGTTCTCCGGACCCGCCCTCTCGCGTGTGCCGCCTGCGCCCAGGAGCGTCAGGTCCGCGAGAGCTCCGTGTTGACCAGTTCGACGAAGGCCCGTGGCGTCTCGGCGCGGTCCAGTTCCTCGTCCGGTAGGGACACCCGGTACTCGCGGGTGATGCGGCTCGCGACCTCCAGCAGAGCGAGCGAGTCGTAGCCCAGGTCCGTGAACGACACGTCGGCGATATCTCCGCTCAGATCGACTGTTTCGTCCTCACCGGCCGACTCGCGCAGGATGCGGGTCAGATCGTCGAGGCTCAGTGCCGTGGTCCCGTTGGTGCTCATGGCAGTTCCTTCCTGTCGTAACACATGCTTGTCGCGGGAGGGAGGCCGATCGGGCCGGTGCCCGCTCAGCCCGGGGTGGTGACGACGGCGGCCGCGTTGAAGCCACCCTCGCCCCGGGCCAGGACTAGCGCCGCGTCACCGGACAGCGGCCGGGCTTCGCCCGTAACCAGGTCGATCGGGCAGTCCGCGGCGACGGAGATGACGTGCGCCGTGGGCGGGATCCGTCCGTCACGCAGACAGAGCAGAGCCGACACCAGGTCGAGAGCTCCACCGCCTGCGTAAAGGCGTCCCGTCTGCGCCTTGGGCACGGTCACCGGCACTCCCCCGGGGCCGAACACCGCGGTCACCGCGGCCGCTTCGGCCCGGTCCGCCGCGGGCACGGCGGCACCGTCCGCGAAGACGACCGCGATGTCGGAGGGGTACAGGCCGGCGTCGGCGAGGGCCCCACGTGCGGCCCGCTCCAGGCCGTCGGCGGCCGGGGATTTCAGGTCGGGATCGAACGTAGCCGCGTACCCGGCGAGTCGGCCGTAGAGCTGCGCACCCCGGTCCCTGGCTGCCTCGGGGTCTTCCAAGACCAGGTAGGCGCCGCCCTCGCCGGGGACGTGTCCGGCGGCGTCCTCGTCGAAGGGCAGGTAGGCCCGGTCCGGGCGGTCGGCGGTGCTGAGCCGGCCGGAGCTGAGCCGGCCGGCCAAGCCGAGGGGGCACAGGGCGCCGTCGACGCCCCCGGCGAGCATGACCTTCGTGCCCTTGCGGATCTGGCGGCGGGCGTGGCCGATCGCGTCCAGTCCCCCGGCCTGGTCGGTGACGACCGCGCTGCTCGGTCCCCTGAGCCCGTGCCGGATCGATATCTGGCCGGTGTTGACGGCGTAGAACCATGCGAAGGACTGGTAGGCGCTGACGAACTGGCCGCCCTTGCTCCACAGGTTCTGCAGTTCGCGCTGGCCGAACTCGAAGCCACCCATCGAGGAGGCGGAGGCGACGCCGGCCGCGTACGGCGGCAGGCCGGCGAGGTCGAGGCCGCTGTCCCGGAGCGCTTCGTCCGCGGCGTACAGCGCGAGCCGGGTCATGTGGTCGGTCTGGGGAAGCAGCCTGCTCGGAATGTGGTCGGCGGCCGCGAAGCCGGGCACCTCGCCCGCGAGGCGCGCGGTGTAGCCGGAGGCGTCGAAGCGGGTGATGGGGGCGATGCCGCTGCGGCCCTCGACGGTCGCCGACCAGTGGGCGTCCGTGCCGAGCCCGGTGGGGGCGGCGACACCGAGCCCAGTGATGACGGGTGCGGACGCGGTCACGCGGCGCTCCTTTCCGGCCGGGCGAGCACGACGGCGGTCTGGAAGCCGCCGAAGCCACTGCCGACGCTCAGGACGGAGTCGACGCGCGCCTCCCGGGCGGTCACCGGCACGTAGTCGAGGTCGCACAGGGGGTCGGGCTCGTGGAGGTTGGCGGTCGGCGGGATCAGGCCGTTCTCCATGGCGAGGACGCTCGCGACGAGTTCGAGCGCGCCGATCGCGCCGAGCGAGTGCCCGATCATGGACTTGACCGAGCTGACGGGGATCCGGTACGCGTGCTCCCCCAGCGAGGTCTTGAACGCGGCCGTCTCGTGGCGGTCGTTCTGCTTGGTGCTGGAGCCGTGCGCGTTGACGTAGTCGACATCCTCGGGGGCGAGTCGCGCTTCGGCCATGGCGACGCGGATTGCCTCGGACATCTCGGCGCCGTCCGAACGCAGACCCGTCATGTGGTACGCGTTGCTGCGGGTGCCGAACCCGGCGACCTCGGCGTAGATGCGGGAGCCGCGCCGCACGGCGTGCTCCAGCTCCTCCAGGATCAGCACCGCCGCGCCCTCACCGAGGACCAGACCGTTGCGGGTGTTGTCGAAGGGGCGCGAGGCGTGCTCGGGGTCGTCGTTGCGCGGCGTGGTGGCCTTGATGGCGTCGAAGCAGGCGAGGGTGATCGGGGATATGGGCGCGTCGGTGCCCCCCGCAACGACGACGTCGGCGCTGCCCTCGCGGATCAGGTCGGTGCCGTGGCCGACGGCGTCGAGGCCCGAGGTGCAGCCGTCGGACACGAGCGACACCGGGCCCCCCGCTCCCACCTCGCGGGCCAGTTCCGCGGCGAGGGAGCTGGGCACGAAGTGGTCGTAGAGACGCGGGACGGCATACGCGGGGTCGACGAGCCAGTGCGCGCCCCCGTCGCTGAGCACGGTGTACTCCGTCTCCATCGAGGTGGTGCAGCCCACCGCGCAGCCGAGCGCCACCCCGGTGCGCTCGGGTCGCGGTCCCGTGACGTCGAAGCCGCTGTCTGCCAGCGCCTCCCGGGCCGCGACGAGCGCGAACTGGCCCGCCCGGTCAAGCCTGCGCTCCTCCTGCGGGGACAGTCCGGCCGCCGCGGGCGAGAAGTCGCATTCCGCGGCGACCTGGGAGCGGTACGGCGAGGCGTTGAAGAGGGAGATTGTGCGGGTGGCCGTCCGCCCGGTCGACAGCAGATCCCAGTACTGCTTGATCCCTGTTCCCCCGGGCGCCACCGCACCGATTCCGGTTATGACGACGCGTCGTTGCATGGGCATCCTCACTCGCTGTCGGCGGGGACCGGTGTTCCGGCCCCCGGTCGTGACCGTGGCAAGGCGGTCTGGAGACCCCCTGGAGCGGGCCCGGACACGGCGGGCGGGCTCACCAGCCCCTCGAGGGCCTTCTCGAAAGCCGCGTACTCGGTGTCCGCGTCGGCGGGGCGGGCGGGCAGCAGCGCGAGCGCCCCGGACGCCCCCCGGGTGACCCGCGGATGGCGCCGGGCCAGCGCGGTGAGCCCCTGGCCCGGGCCCGCCTCGACGAGGACGACGTCCCGCTCGGCGAGCAGCGTGTCGAGTGCCGGCCCGAACAGGACGGGCGAGGCGGGCTGAAGCGCCCAGAACCTGGTGTCGCGGGCCTGTTCCGGCGTCAGGGGCCCGCCGGTGTAGGCCGAGTACAGCGGCAGGCGGGGCGGGTTCGGCCGTACCGAGGCGAGGAAGGGCAGGCCGCGCAGGGCCGCCTCGGTGAGCACCGGGCTGTGGAAGGGGTTGACGGCGCGGGCCCGCCGGCAGGTGAAGCCGTCGGCGCGCAGCTTCGCCTCGGCCAGCCGCAGGCCCTCCTCGGGCCCGGCGAGGAGCACTTGGCGTGGCCCGTTGACGGCGCCGACGACGACCTCGTCCGTCGTTGTGTACGGGACCATCTCGTCGGGACTCGCCAGGACTGCGAGCATGCCGCCTGCCGGAGTGCCAGCCAGCTGAGCGATCCGGTCCGCCATGACACCGACCGCACCGGCGAGGTCGAACACCCCGGCGAGGGTGGCGGCGGCGACCTCCCCGACACTGTGGCCGAGCAGCGCGGCTGGCCGCACCCCGGCGTCGAGAACGGTACGGCCGAGCGCCCAGTCCAGGGAGAACAGCAGGGGCTGGGCGACATGCAGGCGATCGGCCTCGGGGCCGGGGCGGGCGGCGAGCCAGTCCGCGCGCAGTTCGAAGCCGTGGTCGCGCCACAACTCCAGGGCTTCTTCCATGCGTTGCCGGAAGCCGGGATGCGCGTGATAGAGGCCGACGCCCATTCCGGGCTGCTGCGCGCCCTGACCGGGAAACAGCAGCGCGGTCGGCGGCGGTGCGGTCACGGCAGGTCTCCTCTCCTTCGTGGCCCGCCCAGGGTGGGAGCGCGGGCTGGAGGATGGCTCGACCCGGGGGACAGCGGCCGTCCGCGACGACGGCTCCAGCCGCTCTGGACCACTCGTCCACCGGCGGGCCGGAGTGTCGTGGTGGCCGGAGGCACGCGACCCGTCGCCCCGGTACGCCGCGGTCGGTACGAGGGCCGCCGGTTCCGGACACCCTCCGGACCGGCGGCCGTCGGCGTCCGCACCCCCAGGAGACGGCCGGTGAAAGGGCATCGGGAGATGAGGTTCGAAGACCTGCACATCGCTGGAGCGGCTCTGCACGTGGAGGACACCTGCTCCGTGGATCAGGCACTGCGCGACGGCCTGTGCGACGAGCGGACCGCCGCGCGCAGTGCCATCGGCTCCGTAGCGGTGTCGGCCGGCGGCTCGGCACCCGAACTCGCCGTGGCAGCGGCACGGCAGGTGCTGGAGCGCACCGGCACGCCCGCCACCGACATCGATCTGCTGCTGCACGCCACGGTGCAGTACCAGGGGCACGACCTGTGGGCGCCCGCTTCGTACATCCAGAGGTACGCGGTCGGCAACCGGTGCCCTGCCGTGGAGATCAAGCAGCTGTCCAACGGCGGCATGGCCGCGCTGGAGCTCGCGGCCGGCTATCTGAGCGGGGCTCCGGGCAGAAGGGGTGCGCTGCTGACCACTGGCGATGTGTTCGGTGAGCCCGGTTTCGCGCGCTGGCGAAGCGATCCCGGCACCGTCTACGGCGATGCGGGCACCGCTCTCGTCCTCACTCGGGGGCGGACGGGGCTGGCCCGGCTGCGGAGCCTGGTGACCGTGTCCGACGCGGACCTCGAACAGATGCACCGTGGGCGGGATCCGTTCTCCCGGGTACCGTTCGCGCTGCGGCAGCCGATCGACCTGAGCCTGCTGCAGCGGACGTTCGTCGAGGACACCGGACGTTCGTACAGCGTGGCCCGGATCACCGCGGGGCAGGACGAAACGCTGAAGCGCACACTCGCGGAAGCCGACTGCACGCTCACCGACATCTCGTGGTTCGTCCTGCCGAACTTCGGACACGGACGGCTGAACTCGACCTTCCTGCGCCGCTGGAGCATTCCCGAAGAGCGCACCACATGGCCGTGGGGCCGGTCGGTCGGTCACCTCGGAGCCGGCGACCAGTTCGCCGGACTCGCCTTCCTGGCCGAGTCCGGCAGGGTCAGGCCCGGCGAGCTGTGTCTGCTGTTCGGGATCGGCGCCGGGTTCACCTGGAGCTGCGCGGTGGTGGAGTGGGAAGGCTGACCGCCGTTCAGGGAGTGGGGCCGGGGTTGATCTCGGCGGCCGGAACCGCTGCCGCCCGCAGGTTCCACTTCTTGAGGATCCTGTCGTACGTCCCCTCCTCTATCAGGTGGTCGACCGCGTTCTTCAACGGCCCGGCGAGCGGGGACCCCTTCTTGACCGCGAGGCCGACGCTCTTGCGTTCGATCTCGTTGAGGTAGCGCAGCCCCGGCTGCTGGGTCGCCGCATAGCGCAGGACGCTCGACGACGTCATCAGCACGTCGACACGGCCTTGGCGCAGTGCCAGGAAGTGGGCGGCGGCATCAGGGTACGTACTGATCCCGATCGGTTTTCCGCCGTCGGCGACGCAGTCCTTGCTCGCCGTCTGGAGTTCGGCCTCGAACGTCGTCCCCGTACCCGTGCCGACCCTCAGCCCGCACAGTTGCGCCAGGCTCTTGACCTGCTTCAGGGCACTGTCGTCGCGTACGGCGAAGCCGGAGCCGTCAGTCAGGTAGAGGACGAAGTCGAGGACCTGTTCGCGCTCCTCGGTGACGGCGAGATTCGCGGTGCCGACCTGGTAGCGGCCGGCGTTGATACCGGTGATCAGGGAGGCTCCGCTCACATGCGTGCGCTGCACCTTCAGCCCGAGGACGCGCGCCACCGCGTCGGTCACGTCGATGTCCACGCCACGCGGCGGTCCCCCGTCCTCGGGGCTGAAGGCTATGGGCGGCACTCCGACGGCGGACCCGACGCGCAACACACCGGACTCTCGGTACTCGGCGGGAAGCGTCGCCGACAGCCTGGCGTCCTCCTGGACCGCCGACACTACGTCCTGGCTGCCGAGATCGCGTGCTTGGGCGTCCTCGGGGACGTCGTCCGCGGCGCCACAGCCCGTGAGCGTCAACGGCAGCAACGCTGCCATGAGGACCGTTCTGAGGTGGGCGCGGCGTGTGCCGCGTCGGCGGACGGTGGGAAGGACGGGGCGGGCAGATGGCATCGGTCTCTCCTCGTCGGGCTGTGCTGGCACGTCAGCAGCGGTGGGGGGAAGTGCCCAGGGACGCCTAATGGGGGGCCAGGAACCGGATGGTGCGGTCGTGCCGGGGGGCTTCGAATACCGCCTCGGGCGGCCCGGCTTCCACGATCACGCCGTTGTCCATGAAGACGACCTGGTCGGCGATGCCTCTGGCGAACCGCATCTCATGGGTGACGACGACCATCGTCATGCCGCCGTCGGCCAGCGAACGGATCACCTGCAGAACGTCGCCGGTCAGCTCGGGGTCGAGTGCGCTGGTGGGCTCGTCGAACAGCATGGCCCTGGGCTCCATGGCGAGGGCGCGCGCGATGGCGGCGCGCTGCTGCTCGCCGCCGGACAACTGGTGCGGGCTCGACTTCTCCTTCCCGGCGAGACCGACCTGCGCCAGCAGTGCGCTGGCCCGTTCCTCGGCCGCCCCCCGTTTCAGTCCGAGGACCGCGCGCGGCGCTTCGGTGATGTTGTCGAGGACCGTCATGTGCGGGAAGAGGCGGAAGTTCTGGAAGACCATGCCGATACGGGACCGCTGGCGGGACACGGCCCGGCGCGAGCGCTCGTACAACCGGTCTCCGCGCCACTCGTATCCGACGAGTTCGCCGTCCACGGTGATGCGCCCCGCGTCGATGCGCTCAAGCCGGTTCACACAGCGCAGCAGTGTGCTCTTGCCGGAGCCCGAAGGGCCGATGACACAGGTGACAGTGGACGCGGGAACGGTCAGTGAGACGTCGTCGAGCACGAGCCGGGTGCCGAAGGACTTACGGACGCCTGCTGCCTCGATCATGGCCGGGCTCCCGGGGCGTAGCGACGTTCGACGAAGTACTGGGCGATGCCCAGCAGTGTGGTCAGCAGCAGGTACCAGAGCGTGGCCACCAGCAACAGCGGGATGACCAGGTAGTTCCGGTTGTAGATGAGCTGGGTGGCGTACAGCAGGTCCTGGACGGCGATGACGCTGACGATGGAGGTGCCCTTGAGCAGCCCGATGATCTGGCTGCCCGCGGGTGGCAGGATCGCGGGCATCGCCTGCGGCAGCACAATGCGCCGGAAGATCCGCCAACTGCTCAGCCCCATCGCCTCGGCGGCCTCGGTCTGGTCCCGGCCGACGGACAGGACGCCGGCCCGCACGATCTCGGCGAGCTGGCCCGCCTCGTGCAGGACGAGGCCGATCACGGCGGCGGTCAGGCTGCTGATCACCCGCTCGGTGGAGAACTCGGTGAAGGCCGGGCCGAACGGGATGCCCAGCGACAACTTCGGGTACAGCAGCGAGATGTTGTACCAGAACAGGAGTTGGACCAGCATCGGGACCGACCGGAACAGCCAGGTGTAGCCCCAGCTCAGCGACGTCAGGACCGGGTTCCCCGACAACCGCATCACGGCGAGCGCGGTACCGAGGACGAAGCCGCCGGTGAAGGCCACGGCCGTCAGCCACAGGGTGGTGCCGAGTCCGGCGAGCACCGCGTCAGCGGTGAAGTACCTGGCGACGACGTCCCAGCGGAACGCGTCATTGGTCGCGAGGGCGTTGAGGGCCATGGTGAGCAGGACGAGCCCGGCCGCGGCGGCCACCCAGCGCGACGGCCGGGGACGGGGACGTGCGAGCGCCGCGTCGGCCCCGTCCCGCCCGGGTCCGCCGGCGAGCGCCTTGCCGGGTGCGCCACCACGCCCCGAGCGAGGATCGGTGCGGAGTGAAACCATCAGCTGTCCCTCAGTCGTTGGTCCGGTAGTGCGGCAGGACCTGGTCGGCGAAGAGGCGCATGGTTCGGGCGGATTCCTCGAACGGCATGGCGCCGGAGATCACCTGAAGGCTGATGGTGAAGTCACCGAACCAGGCGCGGATGTCGTCGATGGCGGCCCGTACCTCGGCGGGCGTGCCGACCAGCGCCTTGCGTTCGGCGACGGCACGGTCGAAGTCGCCCTTGCCCGCCCTCTCGACGATCTTCTCGTAGCCGGGGTAGTCGGCGCTGCGGGTCTCCTTCCAGGCGGACACGGCGGAGGCGAGGGCCTGGTTGGCGCGGTCGGAGGCGAGCTTGCCCTTCTCCCTGGCGGCCTGGGCGTCCTCGGCGAGGTAGCAGCTGTAACTCATGTGAACGTCCTCCTCGGTGGGCTTGAACCCGGCGGCCGAGGCGGTGTCGCGGTACAGGGCGAGCGTCTTCTGCACCTGCTCGCGTGGGTTGATGGACGGCACGAGCATCACGCCGTACCCGGCGCGGCCGGCGGCTTCGGCGGACGCGGGTGTCTTGGCCGTGGCGACGAGGATGCGCGGGTGCGGGCGCTGCCAGGTGCGGGGCAGCAGCGTGAGCGGCCCGAAGCGGTGGAAGCGGCCCTCCCAGACGACGTCCTCCTCCGCCCACAGCCGGCGGCATGCCTCGACGCCCTCGTCGAAGCGGGCGCGGCTCTCGTCCATAGACACTTCGAAGGCGGTGAACTCGTCGGGCAGGAAGGCCCGTCCGAAGCCGACGTCGAGTCGGCCCTGCGAGATGTTGTCGAGCATGGCGAGCTTGCCGGCGAGCTTCAGTGGGTGCGTGAACGCGGGCAGCACGGCACCAGTGACCAGCCGGACCCGGCGGGTGCGGGTCGCGGCGGCGGCGAGGAAGGTCACCGGGTCGGGGCTGTAGCCGCCGTACTCGTGAAAGTAGTGCTCCACGGTCTTCACGTGGTGGAAGCCGAGTGTGTCGGCGAGCTCAGCCAGTCGCAGCGACTCCTCGAAGTGCTGTCCCGCGGACTTCTCCGCCGGGCCCACGGTGGGGAAGAGGTTGATGCCGAACTTCATGAGAGCCCCTCGATGTGATGGCTAGTCGGACGCGGCGGGCGCGGAGAGAACGGGTGCCGGCAGGTGGATGTAGTCCCGGTGGTGGTAGAGCATCGGCGCACGGCCCGACACGGCCGCGTCCTCGATCCGGCCGAACAGGACGCAGTGGTCGCCGGCCGGCATCTCCCGGAGGACCGCGCACTCGGCCACCGCGCTGACGTGCGGCGCGGGCAGCAGGGGTGCCCCCGACGCACGGTCGGACGGCCGCCAGTCGAGCCCTTCGAACTTCTGGGTGCTCTTGCCCGCGAAGCGCTCCGCGAGCTGTTCGGTGTGCACAGCGAGGAAGTTGACCGCGAAGCCGCCCGAGTGCCGGATGGCCCGCAGGGTCCGCGACTCCGTGCCGAGGCAGACCAGCAGCAGCGGTGGCTCTTTCGACAGGGAGGTGACGGCGCTGGTGGTCAGGCCGCTCGGCCGGCCCTCCGCATCCAGTGCGGTGACGACGCACACCGCGGCCGGGTGCGCGCTGAACACCGCCCGGAAGAGCTCGTCATCGATCGCCATGTTCCGCGCCTCCTCCATTCCGCGCCAAGGCTGGCCACGCACTCTGGAGGGCTGGTCCATGCTCCCTGGAGGCGTCATCCGCCACGGAGGTTCCGGACACCTCCCGGAGGACCTTCGCGAGCAGCGCCGTGGCGTTGCGGTGCAGCGGGAAGTCCGTACCGGGCGGCAGGATCCCGCTCTCGTCGAGGAGCCGGGCCACGCGGGCGGTGACGACGCAGAACCGGTACGCGGCGAACACCTCGTGGTACGGCAGGTCGCGGGCACGGCGTCCGGTGCCGCTCTCCCAGCGTGCCACCGTCGTGGCCCGGTCGGGCAGTCCGGCGAGGCGTGCGGCACCGATGCCCTCGCTGAGGTGGCGGTCCATGTGCAGGTACCAGGCGAGGTCCGCCTCGGGCGGGCCGAGCGCCGCCATCTCCCAGTCGAGCAGCGCCGCGGGCCGGGTACCGGAGTAGATGATGTTGCCGATGCGTGCGTCCCCCCACAACAGCGCGGGCGGTCCGGCGTCGTCGAGCAGGTTGCCGCGCAGCCAGTCCAGCGCGGCCTCGGCAGTGGCGTTGCCGCCGGCGCCGTAGAAGTCGAGATGGTGGGTGAAGTGCCGCAGCAGCTGGCCGGTCCCCCGGGCGCCGAACTCCGGCCGGTCGAGGAATTCGAGCCCCAGTGCCCGGGGGTCGAGGCGGTGGACGGAGGCGAGCGCGTCCACTCCCCCGTTCCACACCTCGGCGCGTGCCGCGGGCTCCAGTCCGGCGAGCCAGCCCTGGCGGTGGTACGAGGGCAGGTCGGCGGGGACCTGCCCGTCGACGCGTTCCATGACGAGGAACGGGGCGCCCAGGAACTCGGCGGACGGCTCGTCCCACAGCACCTTCGGCACGGGCAGTCCGGTGTCGCCGAGCACGCGCAGCAGACGTACCTGGTCGGCCCAGGAGTCCTCGGGGAAGACCCGGTGTCCGGTCGGGGCGACGCGGATGGCGAGGGGCTCGCTGCGGCGGACGCCGGCCACCGTCCACTCCACGTCGAGGAGCAGGATCTCTCCGGAGAACCCGGCCTCCTTGGGCACGGTGACGGGTCCGAGTTCGACCGCGTCGATCTCCGCGGAGCGGGTGCCGAACCAGTGGGTGAGCACGGCTCGGGTCAGGTCGGGGTCGCGTTGCAGTGGTACGGGCACGGGGCCTCCTCAGGCTGGCCGGCGGCCGGGGACGGACAGAGCGGGGACGGGCATGCTGCCGCCGTCGCGGATCACGGACTGCAGACGGCGGATGACGGGCCCGGGGGCGACGCCCAGGTCCTCGACCAGCCGGTGGGTGAGCCGGGTCGCGGTATCGAGGGCGTCGCCCACCCGGCCGACCTGGTAGAGGGCGGTCATGTAGCGGGCGTGCAGGGGTTCGTGGGTGGGGTGGCTGCGCGTCAGGACCGCCAGCTCGGGCAGGACCTCGCGATGGCACCCGAGGCGCAGCCGTGCGTCCAGGTATGCCTCGTGGACTTCGAGCCGGCGCCGTTCCCAGTGGGTGACCGCGGACTGGAGCACCGGGCCCGTGCGTACGTCGGCGAGGACCGGCCGGTGCCACAACGCGAGGGCGCCGCGCAGCAGTCCGGCGACCGCCGCGTCGTCGCCCATCGGTACCCGGCCCGCTCGCTCGACGAGGTCCTCGAAGCGCAGAAGGTCCAGTTCACCGGGGCCCACGACCATCAGGTAGCCCTGGCCGACAGTCCTGAGCCGGTCGCGGGCGGCGGCGCGTGAGGCGACGGACGGCAGCCGGGCGAGCAGCCGCCGCACATGCATGACGTACGTCTGGAGCGTGGTCGCCGCGCTGAGCGGCGGATGGTCGCGCCAGATCTCGGCCACACAGGTGTGGACCGGCATGACCTGGTTGGCGTGGAGCAGCAGCAGGCCGAGCAGTTGCCGCTGTTTGGGCGCCGTCGGCAGGTGGCGGCCGCCGTCGTCCGTGACGGACAGCCCCCCGAGCACGCCGAATTCCATCGCGGTTCCTCTCTTTTCCGGTCTTCTCCGGCTGCTCCAGCCGCCCTCCACCGGCAGGCGGCGCAATGGGGCGTCGGGAGCACGGATCACGTCGAGCAGGTGGAGGGGTTGTGTCGGGGACAGTGGTGACGGTGGCCGACGGGGTGCACGCGTACGTCCAGGCGCCGGGCGGCTGGTGCGTGAACAACGCCGGGATAGTGGTGGGCGAGGATGCCGTGCTCGTGGTGGACACGGCGGCCACCGAGAAACGGGCGCTGGCGCTGCGGGACGCCGTCGACGCGCTGGCCCCGGGGCCGCGCCGGATCGTGGTGAGCACCCACCACCACGGTGACCACACGTTCGGCAACCACGTGTTCGCCGGCCCACATACCGATCTCGTCAGCCACGAGGGAGGCCCCGCCGAACTGCTGCGCAGGGGTGCCGCGTTGCAGTCGCTGTGGCCGGACGTCGACTGGGGGAACACCCCGACGGTGCTGCCGACGTTCACCGTGGGCGAGAGTGCCACGCTGCACCTGGGCGGCATCACCGCGCGGCTTATCCACCCGGGCGTCGCGCACACGGGGGACGACCTGGTGGTGTGGCTGCCGGAACAACGGGTGCTGTTCGCAGGGGACTTGGTGTTCTCTGGAGCGGCGCCGTTCGTGCTGATGGGCTCGCTCGCCGGATCCCTGGAGGCCCTGGCACGGCTGCGGGCTCTGCGTCCCCGGGTGGTGGTCGGCGGCCACGGTTCGGTCGGCGGGCCCGAACTCCTCGACTCGGTCGAGGAGTACCTGCGCTGGGTGTCCGGCCTGGCCGAGCGGGGTCTGGCCGACGGGCTGAGCCCCCTGGAGACGGCGCGGCGCGCGGACGAGGGCGCGTTCGCGGCGCTCCTGGACCGGGAGCGCCTGGTCGGCAATCTCCACCGCGCCTTCCAGGAGGCGGCGGGCGGGGTGCACGGCGGCCACATCCCGTCGACCCCGGCCATGCGGGAGATGATCGCCTTCAACGGAGGGCGTCCGCTGAGGTGCCTGGCCTGAGGTCGCGGAGAAGTCCATGGCGCCGAGCGTTTCCCGGCCCGGTCGAGCGGCACTCCAGATCCGCTGGACCGCCGGGGCGTCGTCTCCAGTGCCGCTCCGCCGTGGCACGAGCCGGGCCGCCAACGCTCGGCAGGGCCTCGAAGGCCCCGAAGCCGAAGCTGTGGAGGACAGATGAAACTGTGTGGCAGGACCGCCGTCGTCACCGGAGGCACCCGGGGGCTCGGCCGGGACGTGGCGCTCGCACTCGCCGCGGAGGGCGCCACGGTGGTCGCCGCGGCCCGGGAGACAGCCGAGGATCCGGGCGGCGGTGTCGTGGTGCTGAAGGCGGACGTGACGGCGCCGGACTCGATGCGGACGCTGATGGACACCGTCCACGAACGGTACGGAGGGCCGCACATCGTGGTCGCCAACGCGGGCCTGAGCCGGCCGGGACCGGTCGCACGGCTGTCCGTCGAGCACTGGACCGAGGTCGTCGACACCAATCTGCACGGCGTCTTCCACACCGTACGGGCGGCCCTGCCGTATGTGAGCGAGTCGCCCGGCGGGCGGGTGATCACCATGTCCTCCCTGCTGGGTTCGCGGGCCATGCCGGGTGCCGCCGCGTACTGCGCGTCGAAGGCGGCAGTGGAGGCGTTCACCCAGGTGACCGCGTTGGAGCTGGCCGCCGACGGTGTGACCGTGAACTGTGTGGCGCCGGGGTACATCGACTCCGGCATGGGCCGGGCGCTGATCGGCAACGAGGAGCTATGGGCGAGGCTCGCCCCGACGCTCGCGGCCGGACGTCCCGGCACCGGCGACGAGGTGGCCCGGGCGGTGCTGTTCCTGGCCTCGGCGGACAGTTCGTACATCAATGGGCAGGTGCTGCGGGTGGACGGCGGAGTGCTCTGACGAATCCACCTCTGACGGACCCACGGGACGGGGTGCGGGCGGCGGAGTTGGCTCCGTCGCCCGCACCCCGCTCCTCGTGTCCGGGCTCAGAGCTGTGCGGCGGGCTGTCCCTGGCGCACGGGCACGGTGAGGTGCGGCTCGCCCTTGATGAGACCGGTGAGCGCGTCGAGTCGGCTGCGGAACTCGGGCTCGGCGAGGGCCTTGCGGAAGGTCTCCTCGTCCTCCCACTCCGCGAGGTTGAAGTAGACGGAGGAGTCCTTGCCGGACCGGACGAGGGAGTAGCGGATGAGCCCGGGCTGGGTCTCCATGAAGGCGCCGACGGCCTCGTAGCGCTTCTCGAACTCCTCGGCGTCGCCGATCAGGGTGAGCTTGTTGACGAACACGACCATGATGGTCTCCTCAGTGTGCGGCCGTTACGGCGGGGGTATCGGGCGCGGTGTCGCTCAGGACGGGGTAGTCGGTGTAGCCGCGGGCGCTGCCCTCGTAGAAGAACGGGGGCTGCCAGGCGTTGAGCGGGGCCCTGGTGCGCAGCCGTTCGGGCAGGTCGGGGTTGGCGAGGAACTGCCGCCCGAAGGACAACAGGTGGGCGCCGTCCTTCAGGGCCCGGTCGGCGGCGGCGAGCGTCGAGTCGGTGTCGAGCGGTCCGGTACCGCAGTTGATGACGACGGTGCGCTTCCACAGACGGCTCAGCCGCCGTACGAGATCGGTGTCGCTGCCCGCGACGAAGTGGACGTGGCCGAGGCCGAGCCGGTCGAGCTCGGTGAGCAGCGCCGGATAGGTCTCCGTACGGTCCGGCTCGGACATGTCGTTGAGGGGGAAGCCCGGCGACAGGCGCATCCCGACCCGCTCGGGTCCGACTTCGGCGGCCACGGCGCGGGCGACCTCGACGGCGAACCGGATCCGGCCCGCGATGTCACCGCCGTGGGCGTCGGAGCGCCGGTTGGTCGCCGACGCCAGGAACTGGTGCAGCAGATAGCCGTTGGCCCCGTGGATCTCGACGCCGTCGAAGCCGATCTCGGCGGCGGTGCGCGCACAGCGCGCGAAGTCCTCGACGGTACGGGCGATGTCGTCCTCGGTCATCGGCCGCGGCACCGGATAGTCCGGTTTGCCGCGGAAGACCCGGGCGGTTCCGTCGGCCCGTACCGCGGAGGGCGCGAGCGGAGTCTCCCCGTGCAGATCCGGGTGGCTGATCCGGCCCGCGTGCATGATCTGCAGGTACATCCGCCCGCCACGCCGGTGCACGGCGTCGACGACCTCGGCCCAGGCCCGGGCCTGCTCGGCCGTGTGCAGCCGGACGCTGTGGGCGTGTCCGACCGCGACCGGGCTCGGATGGGTCGCCTCGCTGATGACGAGGCCGGCCCCGGCCCGCTGCGCGTAGTACTCCGCCATGACCGGCAGCGGGGTGCCGTCGACGGTGGTACGGCCGCGGCCCATCGGGGACATGACGAGCCGGTTGGGGAGTTCGAGCGCGCCGAAGGGGACCGGGTCGAACAGCGTGCTCATGCGTCGGTCCCGTCATGGGTGATGTACCGGCTGCGCACCAGCCATCCGTCGCCATCGCGTTCGAGGACGTCCTCGGCGGTCGTGCTCAGATACAGCCGCGGCTCCCCGCCGGGCGGTGTCTCGAACACCACGGCGTAGTAACGGGTGCGTACGACATCGGGCTCGACGGGTTCCGCGGCCACCATGCCGAACCAGTGGCGCCGGGTGAGGCCGCGCGCGGCCAGGGCGTCGATGCCCTTGCGCATGCCCGCGGCGATGTCGGCGCGGCCCTGTTTCACGCCCGGCTTCACGTTCTGGGCGAACGTCCCGTCCTCGGTGAACTGCTCGGCCCACTCCTCCGCCCGGCCGGCGTCCAGCATCTGTGCCTGTCCGGCATAGAACTGGATGATGGCCGCGTAGTCCATGTGGGACACGGTCTGCGTGTCCGACGGTGCGGTCCGCGTCACGGTCTTCCTCCCTCTGATCGGGGTCGCCGGTCGGGCGCTGTCCGTGCCAGGTTCGGCGGCACCGGTGGAGCGGGCGTGGAGTCCGGCTCCACTGGGCGCGGCCGGGCCGGTCAGCCCGCGGGCCGCAGGGCGACGGGGCCGACGCCGCCCGGAGCGGGCAGGTACACCGACTCGGCCAGCGGGGCGGAGTTGAGCAGGTCGGTCTGCAGGGCGCGCATCCGGGCCGAAGGCTCCAGGCCCAGCTCGGTGTTGAGGGTCCGACGCAGCCGCGCGAAGACCTTCAGGGCGTCGGCGGTCCGCCCGGAGCGGTGGAGCGCGATCACGAGCTGGGCGTACAGGTTCTCGTAGGTGGGGTACTGCCGGGTGAGCACGCTGAGTTCACCGATCAGCTGGTGGTGGCGGCCGATCCGCAGGTCCGCGTCGATGCGCTGTTCGAGGGCGCCGAGCCAGGTCTCGTGCAGCCCGCTGAGCCGCATCCGCAGCAGGGGGCCGCACGTCACGTCCGCGAGGGCCTTGCCGGTCCACAGCCCGAGGGCGTCGTGCAGCAGCGCGGACTCCCGGGCGTGGTCACCGGCGATCCGGGCCATGGACGCCTGGTCGACGAGTTTCTCGAACTGCTGCAGGTCCAGCCGGCCGGGGTCCACGGCGAGCAGGTAGCCGCGGTCCCGGGTCTCCAGCCGCAGGTCCGCGGGGGCCGTCCCGCCGGCGCTTCTGAGTGTCTTGCGTATCTGCATGACATAGGTCTGCAGCGTGGAGTGCGCGCTGTGCGGAGGCGCGTCGTCCCACAGCTCGTCCACGCACTCCTCGACGGTGACGACCTGTCCGGCGTGCAGGAGCAGCAGGGACAGCAGCTGCCGCTGTTTCGGGGCCCGCGGAGTCAGGGGCCTCAGACCGTCGGTGAGGGTCAGCGGGCCGAGGATCCGTGCGTACATGTCGCCTCCAGGACTGGCTGGTTGCTGGGCGGGCACCATCGTGCCGCCCGGGCCTTACGGCGGCCTTTCACCCCGGCCGAACCGTCCTTTCACGCGTCCTCGCCCGTCGGCGCCGTACATCTCGCCGCAACACTGCGGCGACGCGACGCCCCGAAATCACCGCCAAGCCGCACGTCCCCCAACCTGGGTCACGCATTGCACTCAGGGAACAGCGCCCGCCCGTCGAAGCCCTCGGGCAGCTGCCTGTCCACGAGTTGGTCCGCATCGGCTTCGGCCGGGCCGGCGCCGACGCGTGCCGGGGCCAGACCGGTCCGCCCGCACAGTTCCGAGGCCTGGACGCTGAGCAGCCGCAACCCGGAGCGCTGGGCTACGGTGCACGCGCGCATGCCGAGTTCGTACGCCTCGGCCCGCCGCCCCTCGTCGAGCTCCAGCCTGCCGAGGCCGATCAGCGAGTGTGCCTCGGCCTGCGGGTGGCCGATGCTCTCCGCGATCCGCAGGGCCCGGCCGAACTCCTCGCGGGCCTCGGCCGAGCGGCCCCGGATCAGGTGCACCCCGGCGAGCACGGTGCGCGCGTTCGCCTCCGGGGCGAGATAGCCGTGGTCCCGTGCGATGACCGCCGCGCTCTCGGCGTGCTGGTGGGCGAGGTCCACATAGCCGTTGCAGGCGTAGACCTGGGCGAGTCCGGAGGAGGCGAGCACCGAGGAGTGCGGGGCGTTGAACTCCTCGCTGAGCGACAGCGCCTCGCTGAGGTCGGACATGGCGGCGTCCCAGTCCCGCAGGTCGGCGTGGACGGCACCGAGCCGGGCCAGGACCTCGGGCCGGGAGCGGCGTGCCCCGTCCTCATCGAGGATCGCGGCGGCGCGGGCGAAGTGGGCCTCCGCGGCACGCAGCCGGCCCTGGCTGTGCCGGGCCATGCCGAGATAGAGCAGGCCGCGGGCTTCCACCTGACGCAGTCCCAGCCGCCGGCTGATCTCCAGGCCCCGCTCCAGCAGGGTGACGGCGCCGTCGATGTCCTTGTTGGGCCGCTGGAGCTGGTTCATGGCGATGGCGTTGACGGTGACCGCTTCGAAGTCGTGGATGCCGAGCCGGATGAACACCCGGTGGGCGGAGCGCAGTTCGCGGGCGGCGTCACCCAGCCGGTTGAGTCCCTGGAGGGCGAGGCCGACGTTGAGCCGCATCCCCGCCTTCAGCCGCGGTTCGCCCAGTGAGGACGCGGCGCGGAGTCCGGCCTGGGCGACCGTGAGCCAGTCCGTCTGCAGCCGCCCCAGCGAGAAGTAGCCGCGGAGCATGTCGGCGAGCCGCACGCAGACCTCGTCGAGCCCGTCGTCCGCGGCCCGTACGACGAGGGCCACCAGGTTGGACTGCTCGGCCTGCAGCCACGCCTGGGCCGCCTGCGGGGTTATCTCACGCACGGGGACCTGCTGGTTGGGCCGCAGCACACGCAGGAAGCCCGGGTAGCAGGACTGCACGGCCTCGTCCGTCCGGAGTAGATACCACCGGCACAGCTGGTTCAGCGCCTGCCGCCGGTCCTCGGGACTGTCCTCCTCGACACCGCGCTCCGCCGCGAACAGGGCGATGAGGTTGTGGAAGCGGTACGTGTCGCAGGCCTCGGCCTCGATCAGCTGGGCGGCGGCGAGCTTGTCGAGGAGCTGCTCCGCCAGCCTCGGTTCACAGCCCGCGAGCTGCGCGGCTGTACGCGTGGTGAAGGCCATGTCCCCGACGATGCCGAGGACCCGGAAGAACCTCCGGGACAGTGCGGGGAGGGACTCGTAGGCCACGCTGAACGCGGCCCGTACGGCGGTGGCGGGGCTGTCGCCGAGGGCGAGCAGTTCCAGCGGGTCTCCCTCGCGCAGTGCCTCCACGAAGGACTCGACGGAGCGCCAGGGCCGGCCGGCGAGGTGCCCGGCGGCGATACGCAGGGCGAGCGGCAGTCTGCCGCACAGTTCGACGAGTTCGGCGACGGCTTTCCGGGACACCGTCTTCTGCGGGCGGTCGAGCACCGCCGTCAGCACCTCCTCGCTCTCCCGCTGCGAGAGCAGGTCGAGGGTGAAGCTGCGGGCTCCGTAGACGGCGACCAGGTCGGGGCGGTACTCGCGGTGCAGGGCCAGGACGGCGCAGCTCGGTGAGCCCGGCAGCAGGTCGTGCATCTGCTGGCTGTCGTTGACGTCGTCGATGACGATGAGGACGCGTCGCTCCGCCAGCCTGCTGCGGAGCACTCCGGTGAGCTGATGGCGTTCGGCGGGCAGCGCGGAGACGTCCGCGCCGGAGGAGAAGAGCAGTTCGGCGATGACGTCGTGGACCGGGCGGGCCTGACCACGGGGGTCGTGCAGACGTACGTACCACTGGCCGTCCGGGTAGGCGGAGCCGAGCCGGTGGGCGGCGCGCAGGGCGAGGGCCGTCTTGCCGATGCCGGGCGGTCCCACGAGGCTGACCAGGGGAACGGCGGTTCGCTGCCCCGGGGTGAGCGCGTTCACGACGTCTTCGAGGAGTTCCTCGCGGCCCACGAAGTGGGTGGCCCCGGGCGGCAGTTGGCGCTGGACGACCCAGGGCGCGCCGGGGTTGACGGTGGGCACTCCCACGGGCCGGCGCAGGGCGGACGGGGCACGTGAGGCGCTCGCGGATGGCGTGGCACGACGTGCGGCGGGGTCGGGGAGTTCACCGATCTCCGCGAGCAACTGCCGGTGCAGGTCCTGGAGTTCCTGTCCCGGCGGCAGGCCGAGCTCGCGGTCGAGCATGCGGTAGTAGTCCCGGTACTCCTCCAGGGCCACGGCGATCTGCCCGGTGCACCGCAGTGCACGCATGAGGTACTCGCGCAGCCGCTCCCGCAGGGGGTGTTCGGCGGCGAGTGCGCGGATCTGCGGGATGACGTCGGGGCCGCCGCCGAGGTCGAGCACGAGCGCGAAGCGTCGCTCGGCGAGGCTGAGACGCTCCTCGACGAGTTGTGGAAGGACTTCCGTCTGCAAGGAGACGGAAGTGATTGTCTCGAAGGGGTCGCCCCGCCATTCGGCCAACGCGCGTTCCAAAGCGGCTAGTTCGCGAGCGGTGTCGCGCTCGCCGCGGGCGGCCCGGGCCTCTTCCGCGGCACGGCGGCTGCGTATGAGGTCAAGGGCGGCCGGGTCCACAGCGAGCCGGTAGCCGCCCGGGTGGGTTTCGATGACCGGGCTGCCGCCGCTGTCCGACGGTGTCCTCAGCAGCGCCCGCAGCCGCGTGGTGTGGACGTGCAGCGCGGCGCGGGTGTCCCGGGGCGACTGGTCGTCCCAGAGCCGCCGGATGAGTTCGTCGGAGGTGACCACCTGATCGATCCTCATCAACAGCGAGGTCAGAAGCACTCGCTGCTTGGGGGACGAGACGCTCAGTTCACGTCCCCCCAGACGAATCGCCAGCGGCCCGAGTATTCGGAAGTCGGTAGAAGCACGTTCTCCGTTCAAGCGCACACCTGCCTGCTAGCTCCCCCTGTGCACGGTCGGCCGTGCACGGTCGCCACAGTAGGACCCGCTCGCGCACCTGACCGCCGACGTGTGATCCAGGTCTCAGTCAGTCGAACAGTCGAAGCTCCAGTTCAAGACACAATCGCCTGACCGTCTATCAGCCCGAAGCGCCGCGCCAGCAGTTCGTAGGAGCGCATACGGTCCTGCGGGGAGTGGATGGTGGACAGCACCATGAACTCGTCTATGTCGAGCGCCTCCGCCATGGAGGTGAGCACCTTGTGCACATGGTCGGGGTCACCGACGACGCAGCGCGGCCAGTCGGCTGCCTCGTCGGCGAGCGGCTCCGTCTCTCCGCGCAGACCGTCCAGCGCGGCCTCGGGCGACGGGAGCGGCAGCAGCAACCCGCGTCCCATGCGCAGCCTGAACAGCCGCTGACTGGCGAAGACGCGCTGGGCCTCGTCCTCGGTAGAGCCGCAGTAGACCCCGACCCCGATCTGGATGCGCGGCCTGGAACCGCCCCTGCCGTCGAAGGCCCCCCGATAGGCCTCGACGACGGAGCGGGTGATCTGCGGCCGCCCGAAGTGCGCGACGGAGATGGGGAGTCCGAGCCGTGCGGCGCGTTCCGCGCTGCCGGTGCTGGCGACGAGGAGCCACACCTCCGGGGCCCCGGCGGTGGGCATGAGCTGGATGCGGCCGTAGGGATGACCATCGGGGAATCCACCGTGCAGGAAGGCCAGGAGCTCCGCGAGCCGCTGGGGGAAGTCGTCCTCGCCGTCGACCGCGGAGCCGGGCGCCAGGGCGTGCGCCTCGATACTGCCGGCACCGGTGCCCCGCCCGATACCGAGGTCGATCCGTCCGGGCGACAGGGCCCCGAGGACGCGGAACACCTCGGCGACCTTGAGCGGGCTGTAGTGGGGCAGGAGGACTCCCCCGGAGCCCACCCGGATCCGGCTGGTCTCGGCGGCCGCCCGGGCGACCATGACCTCGGGCGCGGGGCCGGCGAAGGAGGGCGTGGCGTGGTGCTCGGCGAACCAGTAGCGGTGGTAGCCGAGCCTGTCCGCGAGGCGTACCAGGTCCAGGGAGTTGTGCAGCGCGGCGGCCGGGGTGGCGCCCTCCGGCACCACGGACTGGTCCAGGACGGACAGTTTCATGCGGGTCTCCTTCACGATCGAGGCCGTGAGGAGAGGGCGGTCTAGGGGGTGGCGCCGGCCGCGGTGTGCCTCAGGCGGGCGACGAGTGAGGCCCAGCGGTCGTCGAACGAGGCGACGTCGAGCAGCCCCGTGAGTTCGTCACGGCAGCGGGCCTCCGCCTGCTCGCAGCGTTCGGCACCCTCGGGCGTCAGCGTGCAGTAGACGCCCCGGCGGTCGTGCTCGCAGGAGACCCGGGTGGTCAAGCCCTTGTTCTCCAGGCGGGTGACGAGCCGGCTCATGGACGACTGGTCGAGCCCGACCGCGGCGGACAGCTCCTGAACGCGCGTGCCCCGAACATGGCCGAACCGGAGCTCGTTGAGCACCATCAGCTCGGGCAGCGAGATCTGGTACTCGCTCGCGAGCGTCCGCTCCAGCGACTGGTTGAGCTGACCCACCATCAGCGTCAGCCGACGCCACAGGTCGAACTCGTCGGGACGTCCCGCACGCTCATCGGCCGACATGTCCGCCTCCCCTTCGTTCGCTCCTCCTCCACTATAGCCGCCTTTATGCACAGTCCTTGTGTACGCATGCATTCATCAGGCGCCTTCTCGGGCAACTCTGCCCCAACTGGCAGGCCAGGAACAGACCAAGCAAAGATCTGGCTCAAAAGTAGATGCGTGCACCAGCATTTATCTCTACGGTGGAAGTCACTATCCACCAACATCCAGGCGGTACGCATGACAAGCGGAACACCCGAATCCACCACGGCGAGCGACAAGCTCGATCCGGCGTTCCTGCGGATGGCCGGCGTCCTGCTGCTCGCCCTGCTGATGGCGTTGCTCGACGAGACGATCGTCAACGTCGGCCTCAAGACGCTCGGCGGCGAGTTCAACTCCCCTCTGTCGACCATCCAGTGGGTCACTGCGGGCTATCTGCTCGCCGTGGCCGTCGCCACACCGTTCGCCGGATGGGCCGTGGACCGGTACGGCGGCCGCACGATGTGGCTCGTGGCCGTCTCGTTGTTCGTCCTCGGCTCCGTGCTGTCCGGCTTCGCCTGGTCGATCGAGTCCCTCATCGTCTTCCGGGTGCTCCAGGGCATCGGCGGCGGCATGATCGTCCCCGTGGTGCAGAGCGTGCTCGCCACGCGCGCGGGCCCCGCGCGCGTCGCCAAGGCGATGGCGCTCATCTCCCTGCCGCTCACCCTCGGCCCGATCCTCGGGCCCGTCGTCGGCGGTGTGCTCGTCGACGCGGTCAGCTGGCGCTGGATGTTCCTGATCAACCTGCCGATCGGCCTGATCGCCCTGGTGCTCGCGCTGCGCACCCTGCCCGCCGACGAACACCGGGGCCGGCCGGACGAACGCCTCGACGTCCTCGGGCTGGTGCTGCTCTCCCCCGGCTTCGCCGCACTGGTCTACGGCTTCACCACCGCCGCCCACTCCGGCGACGCGTCGTCCCCCGAAGTGCTCGTCGCGTTCGGTGCGGGCGTCCTGCTCCTCATCGGCTATGTGGTGCACGCGCTGCGCACGACGGTGACACCGCTCATCGACCTGCGCATGTTCGGCAAGCGCGGCTTCACCATGGCCGTCATCACGATGTTCTTCGTCGGGGCCGTCGCCAACACCCTGCTGTTGCTGACCCCGCTGTACTACCAGCAGTCCCGCGGCTTCGGCGCCCTGCACGCGGGTCTGCTCCTGATCCCCTCCGGTGTGCTTGGTGCCGTGGGCGCGATCACCTCGGGCAAGTCGGCAGCCAAGGTCACCGCGAGGCTGACCTCGATGGTCGGTATGGCGGTGACCGCGCTCGGCGCGCTCGCCTTCTCGCAGGTGGGCTCGGACACCAACACCGCATGGCTGTCGTTCGCCCTGGCGCTGACCGGATTCGGCATCGGCCTCACCGCGCCGGGCACGATGGCGTTCATGTACCAGGCCGTCGGTGAGGCCAGCGCGCCCCGGGCCACCAGTGCGTTGTTCATCTTCAACCAGATCGGCGGAGCCCTCGGTATCGCGGTCATCGCCATCACCCTGCAGCAGCGGCTCGACGACGTCACGGGCCACCCGGCCGGGGCGTACGGCGGCAGCTACTGGGTGGTGATCGCGTTCAGCGCCGTCGCCGCGCTCGCCGCGCTGACCCTGCCCGGCGCGTTCCTCGCGTCCGCGCCCGAGCAGCCCCAGCCCTCCGGCGAGGAACACGACACGGTCCCGGAGTCCACCCGCGCCTGACCTCCGACCAGCCCCTCCCTGTGTCGGCCCGCCCACCACCCCCAGGGCGGGCCGGCGTGTTTCCTGCCCGTCCAGCCCCATGAGCGCTGGATCAGGAATCCAGTGGGCGGGACTACACCTCGGACATCCACCGCTACTGCGCTGACGAGGAAGCATGAAGGCACTTGTAACAACCGGAGTCGAGCCGCTCGCCTTGGAACTGCGGTCCGTGTCCGATCCCCGCCCTCGCTCCGACGAGGCACTCGTGGAGGTCCACGCCTCCGCCCTCAACCGGGCCGACCTGCTGCTGGCCCGGCACCGCCCGGTCGGTTCGTCCCTCGGCCTGGACGTCGTGGGCACCGTGCTGCGGCCGGCGGCCGACGGCAGCGGACCGCCCGCCGGAGCGCGGATCGCCGGTCTGGCCGAGAACAACGCGTGGGCCGAACTCGTGGCGCTGCGCACCGACCGCATGGCCGTGCTGACGGACAGCCTCACGGACACCGACGCGGCCACTCTGCCGGTGGCCGGACTCACGGCGCTCTACGCCCTCCAGCGCGCCGGCTGGCTGCTCGGCAAGCGGGTCCTGGTCACCGGGGCGAGCGGTGGAGTCGGCCGGCTGGTTGTACAACTGGCGCGGGCAGGCGGCTCCGAGGTGACCGCCTGGGTCCGTTCACCGGCGCGCGGCGCGGGACTCGCCGAGTTCGGGGCCGAGGTCGTCAGCGGATACGACACACCGCCGACCACCTCGGCCGACATCCTCGTCGACAGCGTCGGCGGCGAGGTGTTCAGCGCCGGCTACAAGTTGCTGCGGGCCGGCGGTGTGGCGACCGTGTTCGGCAACACCGTCCGCGCCGAACTGCGTCTGCCCGCCGACTGGGGCCACGCACGGCCCGGAGTCCGGCTGGAGTACCTCTTCCTGCTCGACGAGGTCACGCGGCGCTCCGTGCCGGCCGACCTCGGTCTCCTCGTGGACCTCGCGGCGACCGGACGGCTGGTCGCCGAACCAGGCCTGGTCACCCCGTGGACCGATCCCGACCGTGCCGTCCGCTCCCTGTACTCCCGCGAGATCAACGGCAAGGTCGTCCTGTCCATCTGAGGGCGGCCCGGACCGTACGACTGACTGCCGCACCGCTTCCGGGACGGCACACCCCCGCCACCGCACCGCGAGGACTCACCATGCGACTGATCAGCTACGCCGAGCACGGCTCACCCGACGTCCTGCGCCTCGAAGACGTTCCGGTGCCCGCCCCGGGCCCGGGCCAACTGCTGCTGCGTACCGAGGCCGTCGGCGTCAACTTCATCGAAACCCAACTGCGCGGCAACGCCACCCCCTTCCCATCGCCGCTGCCCGGACGCCCCGGCGGGGACGTGGTCGGCCGGGTGGAGGCCCTGGGCCCGGACACGGAGGGAGCGCGGCCCGGCGACCGGGTCGTGGCCTTCGGTGTGCCCGCCGCCTACGCGGACCAGGTCGTCGTCGACGCCGCGCGCACGCTCGCCGTACCCGACTCGGTCGACGCGGCCACCGCCACCGCGCTGGGCTCCACCGCCCAGACCGCCTGGAGCGTCCTGGACGCCGCCCGGCTGGGCAAGGACGAGACCGTACTGGTGCACGCCGCCGCAGGCGCCATCGGGCACCTGGTGACCCAGCTGGCGAAGCTCCGGGGCGCGGGCCGGGTCATCGGGACCGTCGGTTCGCCCGCCAAGGCCGACTTCGTGCGCGCGCACGGCGCCGACGAGGTCGTCGACTACAGCCGGCCCGACTGGGCGGACCGCGTCCGTGAGCTGACCGGGGGGCAGGGCGTCGACATCGTCCTGGACAGTGTCGAGGGCTGGGTGTTCCACGACGGGCTGCGACTGCTGAAGCCGTACGGGCGCCTGGTCTACTACGGCTTCGCCGGTGCCGGGGGCGAGGTCGCGAAGGTCTCGATGACCGAACTCCTCGGTCTCACCTACGTGGTGGGCACCTCGCTGGACGTCTGGACCAAGGCCGCCCCGGAACGCGTCGCCGAGGCCCGCCGGGAGCTGGTCCGCCTGGTCACCGCAGGCGATCTGCGCGTCGCCGTGCACGCCCGGCTGCCGCTGGCCGACGCGGCCGAGGCACACCGGATCATCGAAGGCCGTTCGCACCTGGGCCGTGTCGTACTCGTCCCCTGAGGAGCCGGACATGACAGAACGACAGGCCCGAACCGAGGCCCCGCCGACCGCCCCGCCCGACGAGACCGTGCCCGTCCTCGTGGCCGGTGCCGGGCCCGGTGGCCTCAGCACCGCCGTCTTCCTCGGCCTGCACGGTGTGCCCGCGCTGGTCGTCGAACGGCATCCGGGAACCTCGACCGCGGTCAAGGCCACCGGGCAGTATCCGCACACCATGGAGGCACTGGAGATAGCCGGCGCCGCCGACGCCGTACGCGAGCGGAGCCGCGCCTACCGCAGCGACTTCCACATGGTCGTCGCCAAGACCCTGGCGGGGCCGGTGCTGCGCACCCTGATGAGCGGCGCCGAACTCGGCATGCGACACGTCTCGCCGCAGGACTGGGGCACCGCGAGCCAGTCGGGCGTGGAGGCCGTACTCGCCGACCGGGCCCGGGAGTTGGGCGCCCGACTGCGCTTCTCGACCCGGCTGGCCTCGCTCACCCAGGACGCCACCGGGGTCACCGCCGTCACCGAGGACACGGTCACCGGTGAGCGGCGCACCGTCCGGGCCCGGTACCTGGTGGCCGCCGACGGCTGGCGGAGCGGGATCCGGCAGTCCCTCGGCATCGTGATGCGCGGACGCGGCACGGTCGGCAGGGTGCTGCGCGTCCTGTTCCAGGCCGACCTGCGCGCGCAGCTCGCGCACACCGACGGTGCCGCGGACGGGCGGCGCTTCACGGCCCTGCACGTCGGCCGTGCGGTCCTCTTCAACACCGAAGTCCCCAGCCTCTACGGCTACTTCCGCAACCTCACCCCAGAACTCCCGGACGGCTGGTGGGCCGGCGAGGAGACCGTCGCCGAACAGATACGCACCGACCTCGGCATCCCGGACACCCCGCTGAAGATCGAGGAGATCGGTGAGACGGAGATCTCCTGCGGGGTCGCCGAGCGGTTCCGCGAGGGGCGGGTCCTGTTCGTCGGCGACGCCGCGCATGTCATGCCGCCGACCGGTGGCATGGGCGGCAACACGGCCTATCTGGACGGTCTCTATCTGGCCTGGAAACTCGCCGCCGTGCTCGACGGAACGGCCGGTGACGCACTCCTCGACAGCCACGACTCCGAACGCCGCCCGTACGCAGAGCAGTTGGTGGAGCAGCAGTTCACGAACCTCGTGGACCGCATCTCCCCCGAACTCGCCGACGAGTCGATGACCGCGCCCCTGCCCCCGCCCGTGATCGCCTTCGGGTACCGGTACCCGAAGGGGGCGGTGCTCACCGAACCCGGCGACCGCGGCGACCTGTTCGAGGACCCCGCGCACCCCACGGGCCGGCCCGGGTCCCACGCCCCGTACCTCCCGCTCGTCGGCCGCGACGGTACACCGTCCTCCACCACCGCCCTCTTCGGCCGCTCGTTCGTCCTGCTCACCGGAGCCGAGGGAGCCGCGTGGGCAGCGGGTGCCACGGCTGCCGCCCGGGCCCTCGGTGTCGGGCTGCGGGTGCATCGCATCGGCCCCGAGGCCGAACTGCGGGACACGGAAGGCGCGTTCACCGCCGCGTACGGCATCGGTGACGCCGGGGCCGTGCTGGTGCGGCCCGACCGGTTCGTGGCCTGGCGGGCCCCGGGCTCGCACGACGCCCCTGAGACGGAGATCGACCGGGTACTGCGGCACGTCCTGCACAGGGCCGGCAGCGCGGCCTGACACCGTCCCGAACCCCGAAAGGACCCATCCATGGCAGTGGCAGAGAAGACGCAAGAGCGGCGCGTCGCGCTGATCACCGGAGGTACGAGCGGCATCGGGCTCGCCTGCGCCGACCTCCTGGGAGAGCAGGGGCACGCCGTGTTCATCTGCGGCCGGGACGGCGACAGCGTCGCCGCCGTCACCGACAAGCTCCGCAGCCGAGGCCTCGACGCCGACGGCATCGCGGCCGACGTCACCTCGAAGAGCGCGGTCCAGGGCCTCGTCCACGCAGCGGTGGAGCGCTACGGCCCGGTGCACGTCCTGGTGAACAACGCCGGTCGCGGCGGCGGTGGTGCAACGGCCGAACTCCCCGACGAGCTGTGGGAGTCCGTGATCGAGACCAATCTGAACAGTGTCTTCCGCATCACCCGTGAGGTGCTCTCCCGCGGCGGCATGCTCGACCGCGGCCACGGCCGCATCATCAACATCGCCTCGACCGGCGGGAAGCAGGGCGTGGAGCTCGCCGCCCCGTACTCGGCGTCCAAGCACGGCGTCATCGGCTTCACCAAGGCGCTCGGCAAGGAACTCGCCCTCTCCGGGATCACCGTGAACGCCGTCTGCCCCGGCTATGTGGAGACCCCGATGGCGGCCCGGGTGCGGCAGGGTTACGCCGCGCACTGGGCCACCACCGAGGAGGATGTGCTCACGAGGTTCCAGGCGAAGATCCCGCTGGGCAGGTACTCGACCCCCGAGGAGGTGGCCGGGCTGGTCGGATATCTCGCCGGGGACGTCGCCGCGTCCATCACCGCCCAGGCCCTCAACGTCTGCGGCGGTCTCGGCAACTACTGACCCTGGCCGCAGCCTGGGGGCCGGAGCAGGCCGTGGGTGCCGGGCCGCACGTCCTCACGGCACCCACGGCACCCACGGCACCCACGGCACCCACGGCACCCACGGCACCCACGGCACCCACGGCACCCACGGCACCCACGGCGGAAACGAGAGCCCGGTGAAGTACTACACGGCGGACCGGCTGATCACAGGTGATCGCGGCAGATTCATCCGCAACGGCGGAGTGCTGGTGGACGGCGAGGTCATCCGCTGGGCGGGCCCCAGCCACGAGCTGCCCGACCGGCTGCGGCGCGGCAGCGAGCACATCGGCCTGGGGCCGCTGACGCTGCTCCCCGGCCTCATCGACAGCCACGTCCACCTCGCCCTGGACGGCGCCACCGGCGCCATGGACCGTATGCGCGCGGCATCGGACGACGAGCTGTACGCGCTGATGCTGCGCAACGCCGCCGAACTGCTGACGGCGGGCGTGACGACGGCCCGGGACCTCGGTGCGCCCGCCGGACTCGGGGTGCGGGTCCGCGACGCGATCCGCTCGGGCCTCGCCCCGGGCCCCGAACTCGTGGTGTCCGGGGCACCGCTCACACTGCCGGACGGTCACTGCTGGTTCATGGGCGGCACCTGCGCAGACGAGGAGGCCCTGCGGCGGGCGGTACGGGACCAGGCGTCCGCAGGCGTCGATCTCATCAAGGTCATGGCGACCGGCGGCTCGCTGACCAGCGGCCCCGCTTCCTGGGAGCGGCAGTTCAGCGAGGCCGAACTGGCGGCGGTGGTCGACGAGGCGGCCCGCGCCGGCCTCGTCGTGGCCGTACACGCGCATGGCACGGACGGCATCGCCGCATCCATACGGGCCAGGGTGCACACGGTCGAACACTGCAGCTTCGTCGACGCGACGGAGTCCATCGTCCCCGACCCCGAGCTCGTACGACGCCTCGTCTCGGGCCGGATCCACGTCTGCCCCACCATCAGCCGGCGTTTCACCAACCGCTGGGACCGAGGGGAACGGCACCAGCTGCCCGCCCTGCCGGTGCTGTACCGGGAGGGTGTCCTCATCGTCGCCGGCACCGACGCGGGCACGGACGGGGCGCCCCATCACGCCTACGTGGACGGGCTGCTCGGCATGGCCCGGCTCGGTCTGCCGCCCGAGGAGATCCTCCAGGCAGCGACCTCACGCGCCGCCGGTGCCCTGCGAGTGGACACGGTGACGGGCCGCATCGCTCCGGGTCTGCGCGCCGACATCATCGCCGTGGAGGGCGATCCGCTCCACGACGTGGCCGCCCTCCGCGAGCTGCGACTGGTCCTGGCCAAGGGGGTCGCCGTACGGTCGCCGCGGTGGGTGTCGGAGTAGCCGGACGGGGTGTGCAGCAGAGCTCGATCGCGTCTCCACCGGTCCGGGCGACGCTTCCCTCATGCGTACCGACATGCGTACCGAAGCCGAACCGTCCGCGACCGGCGCCCCTGTGTCCCGGCCCCCGGAGCACCTCACCATCCCCCTGGGCTGTGCGTTGCTCGCTCCGGGAGGCCGGACCACCGCCTCGCGCCTGCTGGGTCTCCCGGACGAACCCCCGCCGCCGGCGCCGCGACGTTTCCCGTGTCCTTGATCCCTCCGTACAGCCGAGGAGCCGCCGTGTACAAGCACCCGCACACCGGAACCGTCCCGCTCACGCCCGTGCCGCTGATGGAGATGGCCGCCGGTTTCCGCATCTCCAAGGTTCTCGCCACCGCCCTCGAACTGAACGTCTTCGGCACACTGGACGGTTCCCGGGGCATGGAGGTCGCCGAGTTCGCCGAAGCCGTCGGCCTGGCCGAGCGTCCCGCCAAGATGCTGCTGGTCGGCTGCACCGCTCTCGGCCTGCTGGAGCGGACGGCGGAGGGCTACCGCAACTCCCGCCTCGCGGACGAGTTCCTGATCCGCGGCAAGCGGTACTACTTCGGGGACTTCATCCGCTTCAACGACCGCAGGGCCTACTCGGGGTGGCTGCACCTGGAGCAGGCACTGCGCGAGGACAGTCCGATGACCTGGGACACGGCCGCCGCGTCCAGCGTCTTCGACGGCGACGGCATGCTCAAGGACATGTTCTGGCAGGCGCTGTACTCCGGCGCCATGTTCACCGCGAAGGCGCTCGCCCTCTCCGTGGACTTTGGCCCGTACCGGAAGCTGCTCGACGTCGGCGGCGGCTCGGGAGCCTTCTGCATCGAGCTGACCGCGCATCACCCCGCCCTGTCGGCCGCGGTCTACGACCGGGCGGTGGTGTGCGAACTGGCCCGGCAGTCCGTCGAGGACGCGGGTGCCGGGGACCGGGTCGAGGTGATCGCCGGGGACTTCTGGCAGGAAGACCTGCCACGCGGCCACGATGTCATCCTGCTCTCCAACGTCCTCCACGACTGGAGCGAGGAGGAGAACCTGGTCCTGGCCCGCAAGTGTCATGCCGCGCTCGACGAGGGCGGGGCGGTGATCGTGGCCGAGTCGTTCGTCGACGACGAGGGGACGGGACCGGTCTCCGGCGCGGTCTCCAGCCTGCACATGCTCCTGGAGACGTCGCACGGCCGGAACTACTCCCGCGCGGAGTACGAGTCGCTGCTGCGCAAGGCCGGGTTCTCCGACGTCTCCCGGGTCGACTTCATCCTCGACGCCCCCGGCGCCAACGGCGCCCTCGTGGCACGCAAGATTTGACAGGAGACCCCATGCGCACCAGGGAACTCAGCGATTTCATCGGCACCGAGATCACCGGTGTCACCAGCCGGGACCTCACTGAGCAGCGAGCCCTCGACGAGGTGTTGGACCTCGTCCACCGCAGCGAGCTGGTGGTCGTCCGGGACATCGAGCTGACGCCCGCCCAGCAGGTGCTGCTTGCCGCCCGGATCGGTCGGCCGGTGCCGCTGCGCAGGCAGTCGCACCCCGACCACCAGGAGATCATGGTGCTGTCGAACGAGATCCGGGACGGCAAGCCGGTCGGCGTGGCGCGGGCCGGGAACTTCTGGCACCAGGACTCGTCATGCACGCCCGCCCCCGAGACGTACACCCTGCTGCACGGCGTAGACGTGCCCAGCACCACCGGCCACACCCTGTTCGCCAGCGCCGTCGACGTCTACGACCGGCTGCCCTCCGAATGGAAGGGCAAGGTCACCGGGCGCACGGCCCTGCACACCGCAGCCAAGCGGCTGCGGATCGGCCCGGAGCACCTCGGCCTGTCGATGGCGGAACTCAGGCAGCGAGTGTCGGACGACCATCCCAGGGTTCCGCACGACCTGGTGCGCCACGACCCGCACACGGGACGCCGGTTCCTCTATGGCGCACCGGAGTTCCTCGACTCGGTGGTGGGCTTCAGCGACCGGGAGAACGAGGAGTTCCTCGCGCTGATCGACGGTCTGATCCAGGACCCGGATCACGTCCACACCCACCGCTGGCGCCCTGGGGACCTGGTGCTGTGGAAGACGGCCACCACCTACCACAGCGCCACCGAGCTGGCACCGGGCACCTTGAGGAGGGTGCACCGGGTGAGCATCAGGGCGGAGGCCGGGTAGCGCCGGACTCTGTCGGCAGGCGGAGACCGGCCCCTCTCGAATTATCCACGCGGCCGGGCCGTGAGGCCTGGACTCGGAAGGCGAGACGAGTCGGACTACGCCGGACTTTGTCACCGGTCGACCTCGTGTGGCCTGCCCAGGGACTTGAGCGGGCAGTGCAAACCATGCCCGCAAACCACCCGCATCGTTGACTTCCCACAACAGCGGCGAGTCCCTCGCAACCTCCGCGAACGCCCCCCGCCCCGCCACGTGCACCAGCGCTGCACAGATGGCCACCCCTTGGCCACCCCACCCGCTGCGCATACTGGCCCGCCATTCAGTTACGCGCGAGAAAATAGCAGGTCAGAAACACTTCCGGGCACCACAATCATGCCATCACTACCCGTAGAGAGAAACTCTGACCTACGCATTCCATGCGCAGGCGACCGAAGCGCTACGCACGCACGTTCCAAGGTCAAGAAAACGAAAAAACCGCAGGTCAGAGTCCTGACCTGCGGTTCCCCTTAGAGCCGCCTTCGGGATTCGAACCCGAGACCTACGCATCACGAGACCGTGAGCGATCGTGTTACCTCGTGCCTGATCGTGCTGCTGAGTGATGTTCTGACTGATCAGAGCACGTGCGGCTGGTTGGACTGTGCCACCTCGTATTACGTCGTCCAAAGGCATCCGGCCACCGGCTGGCCACCGGCAGGGGCACCACTGACGACAAGAAGCAAGGCTGCCCCGGTTATGGGCCTCCCACAGTGCTTCCTGCGTGTCAGCCTCAACTGGGGTCTTCAAAGTTGAGCGGTGCGGAGGTGTCCGCGGGCTCGGCGGGTGGTGACGCAGCGTGTCCGTAGCCGTTGATTTTCGGCGTTGCGGAAGCCGAATGCGTTGCGGGCGACGAGCTTGATCACGCGGTTGATGCCCTCGCTCTTGGCGTTGCTGTGGCCGGTGTCGATGAACGCGGCGATCTCGGTCCACCAGCGGTCGACGGTGGCAGCGAGGGTACGGACTTCGGGGATGTCGGAGTCAGCGCACCAGGTGAGGAACTTCCAGCGGGCATGGCCGACTTGGTGGTGGTCGGCCCCGGTGCGGGCCAGGGCGAGGAGGTTGCGCAGGTTCTCCTTGGCGATCCACGCCGTCAGTAGCGTCTGCCCGATCTTCCCCTCACCGAGCAGGGTGTTCCACATTGTGGCGAACTGGTCGTCGGTGAGATCCTCGCGGTTGCGCAGGAGCCGTTGTCTGGCCTTCCACTCCGGGTCGGTGGCGCGTCCACGTCGGCCCCGGATCTCGGCGGTGGTGCGGCGCCTCACCATGGAGAGCATCTTGTTGGCGAGCTGGACGACGTGGAAGTGGTCGACGACGACGATTGCGTGCGGCAGGCCGGTGCGGACCGCCGCGCGGTAGGTGGCCGACATGTCGATGGCGATGTAGCGGATACCCTTTCGCCAGGTCAGCGGTGTGGTGACGAGCCAGGCCAGGACGTCGGCGACGGTGCGGCCCTCGACTTGGACGAGCAGCCCGCCGGTGCCGAGGGCGTCGACGAAGCCGGTGTGCCACCGATCCCGCACCAGGTGCCACTTGCCGCTGTCGGGGTCCTGCTCCCACTTCGTCCTGCCCCGCCGAGTCTCGTCGATGCCCAGCACCCTCACCTCGGGCAGTGGGGCGCCCGTGACCTCGCGCGCCGATGTGCGGAAGGCGCCCGTCACTGCCGGCCAGGACAGATGCAGGTCGCGGGCGGCCTGGATGACCGTGGAGCCGGCGTCGCGCACCCGGTGCCCGGCCGCCTCCCGCAGCCGGGCGGTGACCCGCGCCCCGGCCGGTATCTGGGCAATGCTCTCGGTGAACGACTTCCTCGGGCACTTCGGCTCGCTGCACCAAAATCGGGATCCTCACCGAGGCCGACACCGGCAACTTCGCCAGGAGGCAATAGCCGACGCAACCTCCACCAGCGACTTTGCCCCGACCTCAGCCGGAAACGGACATCACCACATGAACCACCCACTCACAAACCGGCCATGCCGACCCACGCCATACCGCCGATACCTTTGCTCTGTCACGAGTGGTAGAGCACCCGCACGACCATCGCGTCGGCGGGCAGGCCGTCCAGGTAGGCGTTGAACGTCTGCTTGTACTCAAGGCCGCCGCCCTCGATCCACCGCCCGTCGAGGGTGAGCAGCGCGGCGGTGGGCAACACGGCGGCCGCGTGGCGGGTCACGTACGTCTCGAGGTCCTCGTCGAAGTGGTAGGCGGGGTCGGAGCCGAACCGCTCCTCCAGCGCGGGGTTGGATTTGATCGCCCGGATGAGGGGCTGTTCCCGGAAGGCGGTCACGGCCGCCTCCCTGGCGTGTTCGGGGTCCAGGGTCCTGGCCCGCTCGGCGAAGTGGTGGAAGGGAAGCGCCGGGGGGTAGCGGTCGGAGAAGGCCCGGTACGCCGTCCAGGTGTCGCCGGCCCGGCGAGCCTCGGCGGCGCGGGGCGTGTCGAGGTCGAGGATGCCGCGCGGGCCTCCGTGGCAGCGGGAGGGCGGCAGGTTTTCCGGGGGTTCGGTCCAGTCGTCGTAGCGCACGAGCCGGGGGTCGTCCTCGTGGCCGGGCAGCACGTCGAAGAGACAGCCCGCCCCGGAGACGAACCAGTAGCTCCACTCCCCCACCCAGTCCGGATGGGGACGGTCCTCACGGTCGTACCAGAAGGGGTCCATGGCCTGCCCGAGCGCCTGCTTGAGCCCGTCGGGGCCGACGGGCGGCAGACAGACGGTGATGCGCTGTTTGCCCATGGTGTTCCTCCTGCGGTGCAGTCCGTGCTCGGTGCGGGTGGTGCGGTGCGCGGCCCACCTTGGCAGGCCGCGCCGGTCAGGCGGTCGGCGGGGGTCCGCAGGAGACGACGACGTCGTCGCAGCCGCGTTCCAAGGTCTTCCAGCCCTCCCAGATGAACGTCAGGTCGCCGAGAATGCCGGCGCCGTTCATCAGCTTGCCGCCGAGACCGCCGCCGCGTTTACCGCCGCTGCTCTCGCCATCACCGCCACTGGTCCTGCCGGTACCCGAGATGCTCCCGCCGCGCAGACCGCCCGACATGTGGGTGTCGAACATTGTGGAGCCCGGCTTCCCGTCACCCGCGAAAATTACTCGGACATTGGCGTTGCCGACGAACTTGTCCGCGACGGCCTTGGCCTGCTCCACGCTGTTGGCGACGAAGACGACCCTCTGGCTCTGTGTCTTACCCTCGGGATCGAGCTTGTTGTTGATGGTCTTCTCGATGTCACCGACGGTCTTGGAGTCGTGGCCCCGCGTCGACTCGTTGGCGTCCCAGGTCTCCACGTCGACGATCTTGCCGTTCTTCCAGGTGACCTTGATGAAGTCGGCCGTCGTGCCGGCCACCCGGTGGTTGCCGTTCGCGTCGTGGACCAAGCCCTTCTTGGGGACCACTCCCGCGTCGTCCTGCCAGAGGTACTCACTACCGTTGCCCGTCTTCGGGTCGTACAGGTTGAGCGACGAGCGCAGGTCGTCGTTCATGAATTGAATAGCGACGCGTTCCGACTGGATCTTTCCGGGCGAGCCGACGGTGTGCGGAACACCTCGCTCGTCGTAGATGACACGGTAGGTCTTGTTGTTCTTGGTGACCTTCACGTCGGTCAGCGCCTTGGTCGGCTTCACGTCGTCGTTCTTGGCTCTGACGATACGGCCGCCCTCGCAGACGGCGGTGCCTTCCCAGCACTCGATGGGCTGGAGCCCGTCGGGGTCGCTCTTGGTGATCGGGTTGTTGTTGGCGTAGGCATAGCCGTTGATCTGCAGCGGGTCCGCGAAGTCGACCACGGGGTCGGCGGAGAGGAAGCGGCCGGTCGACTGGTCGTACTCGCGGGCCCCGATGTGGGTGAGCCCGGAGTAGGTGTCGTCGATGCCGGTGCCGAGGTAGCTGCGGGCGTTGGGCCAGCCCTCGGGCCGGGTCCCGCGCGTCTCACCATACGGCTTGAAGGCGCGGCGGGTGACGGCCTGGCCGGTGCTCTGCTCCACGGAGGTGGTGGCCGTACCGACGGTGTCGTTGAGCAGGACGCTCAGGACGTGGTCGGAACCACCGTTCTTGCTGACACGGACGACGGAGGGGGCGCCGGGGTGCTGGTAGATCCTGCTCGCCTTGAGCAGATTACCCTTGGGGTCCGTGGTGACCTCGGTCTCGCCCAGGAACAGGGTGGTGCCGGCCGCAGACTTCTGCAGGATGCGGTTGCCGCCCGCGTCGTAGATGTACGTGGTGCGGTCGGCGAGGGCCCACTGCTGGGCGGCGCCGGTGGCACAGGGGACCACCTGGAGGTCGGTGCCGTCGGTGTCGGTTCCGCCGGGTACCGCCAGGCACTTGCCGGTCGCGGCGTGCACGAACGCCTTGTCGGTGGTGCGCAGGGTGAACTTCTGCGTGGTGCTGCCGTTGCACGCGGCGAGCTGGACGAGGGCACCGTTGACGGTGGCGCACTTGCCGCGGATGCGCAGGGTGTCGCCGGTGGTCTGCCACGCTTGCGCGGGCGTGCTGTTGCAGCCGTGGAGCTGGAGCGGGGTGCCGTCGGTGAGGGTGTTGCTCTGGAGGTCGATGCACTTGCCGTTCAGGCCCGTGATCGGTCCGGATCCGTCGCCGGCGCCGGTAACGGAGGCGAGCTTGTTCTCAGCGTTCCAGTCCAGGATCTGGTCGCCGCCGGTGAGGTGGCGCTCGGTGGTGTTGCCGGTGGCGTCGTTGACGTAACCGGGGTCGGTGCCAGTGGGCCGGTCGACCTTGTTGAGCAGGTGGGGCTGAGTGAGGGTAGGGGCGCTCGTGCCGTTGCCCGTCACCGTCTTGCCGTAGCTGTAGGTGGTACGGGCGTCCAGGGCCGAGTTCGCCGGGTCGTGCTCGGTGAGGGACGCCCGGTTGCCGACGGCGTCGAAGGTGAAGGACTGGTAGTAGGAACCGGCGGCGGTGGCGACCGACCCGGAGGCCGGGGCCGCGGCGTCGAGGGACGCTTGCATCTCGGCGTCGGGCGCGGCGGCGTCGGTGACGGCGTCCGGCGCCTCGGCGATGGGCCCGGAGCTGCTCTGGTCGTCGCTGCGGTAACCCCAGGCGGTGCCGGAGGCGGACTTGCAGCCGGTGGCGGCGGTCACCTCGAGGCCGGAGGTCCAGGCGTGGACCAGCTCACCGAGGTAGTCGTAGGTGAAGCACTGGTTGTCCCAGGTGGACGTGGTGCCGTCAGCCTGCTTGCGGGCCGCGGATGTGAGGTTGCCCGCGCGGTCCCAGGAGTAGTAGGAGTCGGAGATGCGGTGCGAGGACGCGGTCTCGCGGTCCCAGACGGTCCGCTGGAGGCGGCCCGTCTCCTGGTCGATGAAGTTGGTGGTCCACACCCGGTAGGGCTGGGGTCCGCTGACGGTCCGCAGGGGCTCGCCGTACGCGGAGTAGGTGACGTCGGAGGTGTACCAGCTCAGGCCGGAGGTGGACTCCGCCAGACCGTCCTCGTTGTAGCGGGTGATGACCTTCTCGGCAGCCAGACCGCCGATCGCGGGCACGCTGACGGAGAGCTGCTTGCCGCTTTCGGTGTACGCGTAGCGGTAGGTGTAGGTGCCGGCGAGCTTGGGCCCCGCCTGGGACGGGACGACGATCTCACGGGTGGTCGGGCGGTACTTGTCGTCGTAGGCGGTGATCCGGTCGGTCCAGTCGGCACCGCCCTCGTGCCGGGTGGAGCTCGCCGCCTTGCCGAGCGCGCCCGGCAGGTCGTATGTGAAGGACTTGACCGGGTCGGCGGTCGTGGAGCCCTGACGGACGTTCAGGACACGTCCGATCGCGTCGTACTCGGTGTACGTGGTGCGCTGGAGCGAGTCGGTGGCGCTGGCCTGCCGGCCGAGCGCGTCGTAGGTGAAGGAGGCGCTGCCGATGTCGGGGTCGGTGGCCGAGGCCAGCAGACCCCGGGCGTTGTAGCCGTACGTCCAGAGGTTGCCCGCGTGGTCCTCGATGCGGGTGCGGTTGCCCCGGGCGTCGAAGGAGTACCGGGTGGTGCGCCACTCGTCCTGGGTGCGGTTGGTGGAGTGGTCGACACGGGTGATCCGGCCACGCGGATCGGAGTAGGCGCGAACGGCGGGTGAGGCGCCTCCGGCCGGGCGGGAGATGGTCCAGTTGTCGCCGTACTCGACGGTGTCGTACCAGACGGGGCTGCCGCTCTGCACGGTGGTCTTGCGTACCGGGCGGCCGAGGCCGTCGTACGTGTTGCGCACCAGATTGGGCACCAGGGAGTCGCTGACCCGCTTGAACTGGCCGGTTTCCGGCTCGCCCTTGGCGAGATAGGAGCCCGTCTGCTCGGAGACGAGTCCGTGGTCGTCGTAGCGCGTGTCCTGGACGATCCGGCCGGGGCCGTGGGCCTCGTTCTGCGTCTGCACGGGGCGCATCAGGCCGTCGTAGACGGTCACCTGGCGGCTGTAGCCGCCGTTGTCCTTGAGGGAGCGGACGGTGACGGCAGTGGGCCGCGTGACGGTCGGGGTCGCGGTCGCCATCTGGTAGTCGACGAGGACGTCGGGCGTCGCGGCGTCGGCCGACCAGCCTTTCACCAGGCGGCCGAAGGCGTCGTACTCCATGCGCGAGACGTGCCCGTTGGCGTCGGTCACCGACAGAGCCAGGCCCCGGCCGGGGTCCAGGGCCGTGGTGGAGGCGTGCTCCATCTGGTTGATCTTCTTGACCGCTGTGACGGGGCCCCCCGTATCGCCGGGGGTGTACTGGGTCTCCGAGACGCCCTTGAGCGGGTCGGTGATTTTCCGCACCCGGCCCAGCGGATCGAAGGTGCTGGTCATGACGGTCGAGTAGGCGCTGCCGTCGTCGTTGAGTGTCGCCGTGGTCGTGGCCAGGCCCCTGGTGGGCGCGGCGCCCCAGGCTCCGCCGTCGTAGCTGGTGCGGACGGCGCTCATCACCTGGGTGGCCGGGTCGGCGGTGGCGTGGTCGGCGCAGGAGGTGGAGGTGGTGCGGATCTCCTTGGGTAGGCCGACGAGGTTGGCTGCCTCGTTGACGACGTAGAGCGTCTTGACGCAGCTCTGGTCGCTGAGGGTTTCACCGCCGCCGTCGGGTTTGACCACGGCCGACTCGACCTGCTGCGGCAGTCCGTAGACGTCGTCGACGACGGTGGTGGTGCGCACGCCCTGCCAGCTGCTGCCGACGGTCTGCAGGGTGTCGCTGCGTTGGAAGCCGCTGCGGTAGGCCGTCAGCGCAGTGAGGTCGCCGTCGCGCTGCCGGGAGGCGGTCTGCTTGGCCCAGGGCCGGTTCAGGACCCGGGTGGCGATCTTGCCGCCGGTCCCGGTGTACGTGATCGTCTCGGCGGTCATGCCCGCGTAGGGGGCGATGTCGTCGGCGGCCAAGGTGACGGTGCCCGTGGAGTCCTTGACCGGACCGCCGGCACCGCGGAAGTAGCGTGTGACCGAGTACGACTGGGTCTGCGGGCGGCCCGGGGCCGGCGAGATCTTGTTGCCCTTCGACGTGGCCACCTGCTGGTAGCCACGCCACTCGCTGTAGGTGCGCAGGGCGGGCTTGCTGAACTCGTCGTCGCTCTTGCCCCAGGCGGCGCCCGTGTAGTCGTAGCGCGTCGACATCCGGGCGGAGACGCCGGTGATCCGGTCGGTCTCGGTCACGGTGTGGACGATGTATTTGTTGAACCAGGCCAGCGCGGGCTTCTCGACCTCGGCGTCGGGCGACCAGCGGACAGGGAAGCAGGTGCCGTGGTTGTCCTCGGGGGCCACGCCGGGCTGCACACGGCAGCCGCCCTTGTACGTGACCTCGATGTCCGCGCCGTGCTCGGTGGCGACGGCGCCGATGCGCGGCCGGGTGAACCCGGGGCGCGGGTCTGAGGAGCTGCGGGGCACCAGGTTGGGCAGCTGCTGGTCCTTCAGGTACGTGCTGAGGGGGTGCGCGGAGCCGGTGCCGACGACGTACGGCTGGAAGCTGACGCCGGACTTGGTGAGCAGGGTGCCGCTGGTGTCGCCGGGGCGGAAGCCGTAGCGCTGGATGGAGTTGAGCCACAGGCCGGGCGAGGTGTCGTACCAGTCGCGCGGGAAGGACTGGTTGAGCAGATAGGTGTCGACCTTGGACAGACCCGCGACGCCGGGACGCTGGGCGTAGGTGGTGATGCCGCCGAGCCTCAGCCGGTTCCAGAAAGAAGGGAAGGCAGGGCACAGCTTGGAGTCGCTCTTGCAGTTCAGGTTGCCGGGGCTGTCCCACCAGGGGCGATAGGAGGCGGGGTTCTTGGTGTCGTCGAACTTCGCCGAGTCGCAGACCGCGGTGTCCTGGAGGCAGCGCTGCCAGAGCAGGAAGTCGATCTTCGCGGCCGGGGTGGCGCCGAGGGCGCCCTCGCGCAGCCCGTACTCGATGGAATCGGGCAGACCGCCGCGGACGTACTTCTCGGGCGTCTTGAACTTCTTGTTGACAGCGTAGTAGTTCGTCGACTGCAGCCAGTTGACGACCATGACGTTGCCGTTGACGTCGGTAACCTTGTCCAGCCCCCAGTGCCATGCCTGCTGCTTGGTGGTGTCGCCCTGGCAGCGGGAGTCGGCGAAGGAGGTCGCGTGGCAGGGCTCACCGGGATGGTTGCCGAAGACGGGGACGGTGAAGACGGACTGGGTGTCCTCGTGACCGCCGCCGATCTTGTTGAGGCCGTAGGTGTAGACGGTGCCGTCCCGCATGGTGACGACCCAGTATTCGCCGTTGTTGTCGCCGTTGGCGGCACCGGTCTTCAACTCGACGCGGGTGCCGTCGTCGTGCTGCGTGCGGTAGCGGTCCGTGTCGCCGATGCGGACCAGTTCGGTCGTGGCGCCGCCGAGCGACATCACGGCGTTGTAGGACACCCAGCACAGGTCGGAGGTCTTGGCCTTCTTAGCCGCGTTGTTGGCGGCGCCGGCCGCGGTGGCTTCGCGATCGTCCTTGCAGGTGCGGTAACGGCGCTCGATGTAACCCGGGTTGTAGTCCCAGCCCTCGCCGATCCACGACGCCTGCGGCGAGGAGGTGGACGTCTTCGCGTCCACGCTCTGCGAGTTGTAGTCGAAGGAGATCTCCGGCGCGGGACCCGCGGGCGTGGGCGGAACGTCGATGGGATACGACCAGGTGAACGCGCCGGACGAGCCGCCCGCCGACCACTTGCCGCTGGACTCCAGCGGAGTCGCCCTGAAGGAGCCGCTCTCGCCCGCGCCGGAGTCGACCGCGCCGACCACGGCGCTGTCACCGCCGGCCGCCGCCTGCCTCGCTCCGGTGCGGTAGGCCGCCTGGACGGCGCCGGTGCCGGCCGCCGGGGACGCGGCCGCCGAGGCGGGCGTCACCGTGCCGTCGGCGGCGGTGTCGACAGTGGCGGTCAGGGTCTTGGCGTCGGTGTCGTTGACCGTCTCCAACTCCTCGTAGGCCCGGCACTCCTCGACGTCGGGGGTCGTGCGGTAGCACTCGGGGAACTGCACGAAGGTGAGCCGGGAAGCCCAGTCGGCGCCGTAGAGGTTCTGGTACGCCTTGTAGTCGAGCTGCACCGAGACGGGCACCGAGCCGGTGGCGGGGGCGGTGACCGTGACGAGCGCGCCGTCGATGCCGTCGGCCTCGGGGGCGGTGCGCGGGGAGACACCGACCTGCCAGGTTCCGGTCGGCAGGGCGGCGCCGGGGGCCTGGCCGAGCTTCACGGGCAGGGTGCCGACCGGTTCGAGAACGGCGGTACCGGTGGTGGCCCGCAGGCCGGTCTGCCGGGCGCCCGCGGCACCGAAGGTGACCGTGTCTGTGCCGCCCGTGGGCGGGATGACGGTCCCGGCCGGGGCCTGCTCCAGGTCGGCGGGCGGGGCGGCCTCGATGCTGTCGAGCCCGGCGTTGTGCGTGTTGCCGGCCACCCGCTGCTCGGTCGGGATCTCCTCCAACAACACTTCCTCGCGGGCGACTTCGGCCGCCTCGGGGTTCGGCGGCTGGGCGACGGCCGTCAACGGGGTCAGTCCCACCAGCAGGACCGCGCCGACGGCGGGCGCCAACGCTGAGCGCAGGGGGCCACGGCGCGCGCGACGAGCGCGGCGCGCGGACAGGAAAGCAGGCACGAACAAAGTCCCCCCCCGGGCGACAGAAGGCCGCACCCGGGCAGTGCGCAGGTGCGGCCAGTGAACGGGATGATTCTGTGGGCTACTTGTGAAGAAAAACCAGACACCCTGTAGTCATGTGATGGTCACCACGGACATAAATCGGCCTACCCTGACGCCAGTTGCGGCAAAGAGCCACTGATGCCGCTGATCAGACTCATGGGTAACTGCGTCACGTTTGGGGTGCGTGACCCCCTTGCGGATCAGTCCCCCCAAATTCCCTCCAGTCATGTCCCGTTGTGCGCCGAATGGGTGCCCGTGCACCCCTGCGGGGACGCCACGGGCCGATGTGTGGGCCGCGAACGGCGCGGGACTCCGTACGCCGCCCGGCGCTGTCAGCGCCACAACGCCGGGTGACGGCCCCCGAGAGCTGAGCCATGATCTGTCGGCTGTCTCCGCGTCTGCCACAGCCGTTGCACAGGGGGAAGGGAATTCTCATGCCGAGCCGATGGCGCCGATGGCGCCGCTCGCCCGCGCGCCGACCGGTCGCGGCCGTCGTCGCCGCCGTCATCGCAGCGTCCGGCCTCACGGTCGTCGCTCTGAGCGGTGGCGAAGAAGACCATCCACGGCGCCCTGCCGACGCCCGCCAGGCGGCGCCTCTGACGGAGACCGCCGCCGCCGCACGCGCCAAGAAGACTGGCAAGGCCGTCGAGGCGACCGCGCTGCGCACGGCGTACGCGACGACCTGGGCGCGCCCGGACGGACTGCTCCAGCGCCGGATCCACGCGAGCCCGATCCGGGCCAAGGTGGACGGGGCCTGGCAGGCCATCGGCACGGATCTGCGCCGGGTGGACGGCGGTTGGGCGCCCAAGGCGACCAACGTGGGCATGGTCTTCTCGGGCGGCGCGGGCAAGACATCGAGCCCAAAGGGCGCCCAGGGCGCTTCGTACGTCCACGGGGCCACGGGCTCGGCCGCCGGTGCGGGCGAGCCCGCCGACCAGCACGCCAACCGCTCCATTCCCCACCAGGTCCCCCTGCTCGGCAGCGCCAAGAACGCTTCCACCACGAGTGCCGCCGCTACGTCCGCCGCGAACCCGCTGGTAACGCTCTCCGTGGACGGTCATGACATCATGCTGACCTGGCCGGACGCCGTGCCGACCCCCGTCATTGACGGGCCGCGCGCCCTGTACCCGGAGATCCTGCCCGGCGCCGACCTCGTCCTGACGGCGGCCGACGGCGGGTTCGCTCAGCTTCTGGTCGTCAAAAACCGTCAAGCCGCGACCGATCCGCGCGTGGCGCGTCTGGCATACGGCCTCAGCTCCCCGGACCTCGACTTCGCGCTCGATCCGGTCACCGGCATCGTGTCGGCCACCGACACGAACGGCGCCGACGTGGCGGAGGCGCCGACCCCGTTGATGTGGGACAGCGCCGGCACTCCGGCCCTCACCGACGGCCAAGCGGGCAGCAGCGCCTCACCGACCGTCCCCGAAGTCATCCCCTCCGAGCCGACCGTCACTGGCAGGCCGGAGGACGAGCCGTCCGAGTCGCCTGAGCCTACCGACGAGATGGCCGACACCGATCAGGAGGACCTCACCCCCGAGACGCTGCCCGCGGCGACCGACGAGGCAGCCGATCCGTCGGTCGTTGCCGAGATGGAGGGCACCTCACCGCCCGTACCGCCGGAGCCAAGCCCGCTGCCCTCCCAGACCGGTGCCGCCGCCACGCTCTCGCTGTCCGGTGTCAACGGCCCGCAGCCCGACTCCCACGGCTCTCTCGTAGACGTCGACCTGGACGCTGGGCGCTGGGTGTTCAGCCCGGACCAGGCGTTCCTCGCCGACCCGAAGACCGTGTACCCCGTCTTCGTCGACCCCTCGATCAAGAAGCACACAAACGACTGGACGACGGCCTACAGCCGCCACCCCACCGCTACCTTCTACAACGGCAAGAACTTCAACCGGGGCGGGACCGATGAGGCACGCGTCGGCTTCGAGTCGGACACCTGGGGCACCTCACGGTCCTTCTTCAGCATCGACTGGGACCCGGACCTCAAGGGCTCCACGGTGCACAGCGCCAAGCTGCGCGCCCTGGAAACGTACTCCTGGTCATGCAGCGCCCGCGCCATGACCGTCCATCTCACCGGGACGATCAGTTCGAAGACGAACTGGAAGAACGCCCCGGCGATGAACAGCGGCAACAAGATCGGCGGAGGCAGCTTCGCGCACGGCTGGAAGTCGAGTTCGTGTCCGGACGAGTACGTCGTCTTCGACGTCAAGGCGAGCGCGATGAAGGCCGTCGCGGGCGGCTGGACGACGATGACGATCGGGATGCGCGCCTCCGACGAGAACTCCCAGTATTCGTGGAAGAAGTTCCAGGCCAATGGCGGCAACGACCCGTACGTCGACTTGTCGTACAATCGGCCGCCCGCTCCCCCGAGCAGCCTCGACCTCGACCCGGACCTGAGCTGTGACACCACGTCGCCGTACATCAACGTCGGGGCATCCTCGCTGACCTTCTGGGCCAACAGCTCCGACAAGGACGGCAACCTCGCCTCCGTGAACTTCGAGATGTGGCCGACGAACGGCAGCACGGCCAACCTGCTCGGCAGCACGGCCAACCTGCTCGGCAGCAAGGGCAAGGTGTCGGTCGGCAGCCAGAACAGTTCCGCGCGTGTGCACACCGATCCGTTCTCGACGGGCAGCACCGGTCTGAAGTTGGTCAACGGCACGACGTACTCATGGCGTGCCAAGGCTGTCGACAAGTACGGTGCCACCTCTGCCTACTCGCACAGCAAGATCCCGTGTCGCTTCGTGTACGACACCTCGAAGCCGTCGCCGCCGCTCGCGTCCTCGACGCAGTTCCCGGACGCCGACGCCGCCGACAACGGTTTCGGGAACGACCCCGAGGACTCGAAGTGGAGCACGGTCGCTTTCGGAACGGCAGGCACCTTCGTCTTCCGAGCCCGGCAGACTGACGTGGTCCGCTACGAGTACGGTTTCAATCAGGCGTCGTACCCCTTCTCGGCCAACCGCACCAACGGTGCGGCGACCACCACGACGACCTCCGTGTCGAACGTGAAGCCGCCGCTCGCCGGACCGAACGTGCTGTACGTGCGTGCGGTGGACGGCGCCGGGAACGTGTCTCAGCCGCTCAAGTACTTCTTCTACGTGACCCCAAGAGACAAGGCCGACGCGCCGGGCGACTTCACCGGTGACCGGCGGCCCGACCTGATGGTGGTCGACGCCAACGGCAATCTGCGCCTCTACCCGTCCGAGTCCACGACGGACCTGACCAAGGGCACCGGGGACCTCGACTACTCCATGTCGGGCGCCTATCGGGGCAACCCCGCCAAGGACCCCAACGGCAACGACGGCCTTCCCGCCTACGCCGCCGCACCCTCCGGGTACTGGAAGAACACCCTGGTCACCCATCTCGGCGACTTCTACGGCGGTGACGGGCTCCAGGATCTCGTGGCCGTCCGCGAGAACACGCTGTGGGTCTATCCGGGCGACGGCTACGGCGCCGTCAACATCGATAAGCGCCAGCGGATGCTGCTGCCGTCGAACGCGCCCGCCCCTTCCACGATCACCCAGATCGTGGCCGCCGGGGATGCCACCGGGGACGGGAAGACCGACTTCTTCCTCACCGTCGGCGACGCGATCTGGGCCTTCACCGGCTACAACGGCGCGAGCATCGAGCAGGCCGTCCAGCTCTCCAGCTCGCCGTGGACTGAGCGTGACATCGTCACCGTCCAGGACGTCACCGGCGATGGCATCACCGACCTGATCTACCGCACGGACGTTTCCAGCCGACTCCTGCTACGCACCGGCAAGCAGGCTGCTTCAGGCCGCGGGGTCGACCTCAACTCCCTCGCGGCGGCCGTCAACTCCGCAGGCGGGGCGGACGACCCGTACGGTGCCGCGGGATGGGGCAGCAGCAGCATCCGCTTCCTGTTCGGCACACCCGACGCCAACGGCGACAACATCCCGGACATCTGGACGGTCCGCACCGACGGCGCGGTCCGGTTCTACGCCGGCTCCCGTAGTGAGCTGGCCGGCTCCGGCACGGAGATCGTAAGCAAGAGCGGAGACGCCTGGATCAACAAGATGGCCATCGGCTGAGCCTTCGACCAGTGAACGGCTCCGCATCCGACTTGGTGCGGAGCCGTTGTACGTCTCGGCTCTGGAGGAGGAACAGTGCCCGAGTTCTACCCGAGCATCGGCGAGGCCATCAGCGCCTCGATGCAGCACGACATCCGGCTCGCCCACGGCGGCGACGCGTCCAACTCCGACACGCCCTTGCAGGTCCAACACCTGCCCCACCCGTCCGCCGACCCGTACTCCGTCCCGGGGATGATCGCCCGGCTCACCGAGACAGCAACTCCCCATGAGGTCGCCGGAATCATCGAGGAGGTCAACGGAGCCCTGGTCGGAGCCCTCCCGCAGCTGACCGAACTCGTCGCCGCAGCAGCCAACTGGACCCGAGCCGCCTGACCTTCGAGAACCCGCACCACAACCCGACCTTCGAGACGTGGACACGGCTGGCCGCCGCCACCCGCCTGCTCCGGGACGTCCAGGAGGAGCTGGAGGTCGCCGAGGACATGATCGCCGCATGCCTTGCAGAACTCAGCGACCCCAAGTACCGCGACGAGGTGCCTGTCCTGCGGACCAGGGAACTGCTCAGCGACGCAATCGCAGACGCCACTCCTCCGGCTGCCCAGAACCAACAAGCGGACCGGCAGCGAGCCGCCCGCGCCTCCTCCCTGCACGCCGCCACCCAGCGGACCGCGCCCTCCGCCGGCGCGACGTCCGAACCACCTACCGGTGTCCCGCCGCCGCGGTCGCCGCAGGCTGCTGCCCACGCCGAAGGCCTCGGACGGAATCAAAGGCTCGCCGAACCGGCGGCACGGCAACGGGGACATGACGCTGTCGAGCGCGGCAGCATCGCTGCTGCCTACCCCGAGGACGAGTAACACCGGCATTCCTGGCCACCGTCCAGGCAAGGGCTGGCGCCCGCTTCGAGAACGGCCGCCTCATCGAACGAGACGAGACCGGCGCAGCGTGATCCACCTCATGATCCACAGGTCTCGACAATTACTCACGGAGACATTTACGCCGGGCTTGACGGCTGACGCAACGGCGTCGCACTCGGTGGGACACCATCGCCTCCCACGCCAGCTGATCGACCCAGCTACCGCAACGGGACGGTCACCACGCCAGACGCGGCGCTCTCGCCGACCTCACTTAACAAGAAACGCACTCATTGTCGGGATGCCACAACCATCGTTTCCCCTGTGAACCACCAATTTCACGGTTTTTCGGGAGCCGGTCTGCACGCTCGGCCACCGCACGGCCACCACGCCAATCCGAGCAGCCCGAAGAACGGCGCCCGCAAGAGACAATGGCCAGCTCACAGCTCTGCAGAGCAGAACCGCCACTGACTGCAAACCTCAGACCTACGCATTGCGATGCATAGACCACACGTGCCCGATTGGCCCGAATTCCAAGGTCAGCCAAAAAAAGAAACCCCAGGTCAGAGGCCTGGCCTGGGGTTCACCATGGAGCCGCCTTCGGGATTCGAACCCGAGACCTACGCATTACGAGAACATGAGCGATCGTGTTGCCTGGTGCTTCGTCGTGCTGTCCGGTGACGTTTCGCCTGATCAGAAGACGTGCAACTGGTTGATCCGTACTGCCACGTGATGCACGGTCCAAAGGCGTCTGTCCACCGGCTGTCCACCGAAGGGGGCGTCAGCGGCGCACCAGCGAGACTGGAGCTGCGCTCCCAACGACGCTGTCGACCAGGCGGAGAGACGAACGGAGGTCGCTGTCGGACATCTACAAGCGCCCATCACTGGGTTCGGTCACCGTGGTCTTCAGTTCCGGTGCCAGAGACGCCGTAGTCGGCGAAGTCGCCCACGCTTGCGGGTACTCAGGGTCAACACAGCTGGCTGGGTCATTTCTCGTCGAGCCGTTCGTCAAGGATCTCGGCAGCCCAGGCGCGCAACCGTCGGCGCATATCCTCCACCTGACCGCCGTCGACGCCGTATGCCTCGTACTCCCGGTCCGGCCAACGGTCGACCGCCCGCAGCGCTTGGGCGAAGTAGCGCGGATCGAACCCGGCGTCGTGCTCCGACGCCAACTGCAGCAGCCGCCCACCGGAGTACCGCCCGGAGGCGAGCGCGGCATTCACGTCAAGGTAATCCCGTGGCGCGGCCCGTCCGAACAGCGTGGTCACCTTGTTGGCCACCGCGTCATCGGGGTGCAGTACCGGACCGATCTCCAACACTGCAGGCGGCTGGGCCCGCCAGTCGCACCCGAGTTCCACCTTCGCCATGTGCCCCTGTTCGTCGGCAACAGCGAACCGGGCGAACACCCCGGCGGACTTCTCCACCTCAACGGTCAGGTCGGCCGCCCGATAGGCCGCAGCCACCGCCTCGACCGCCTCGGAGAAGGCGACAGGGTCGGCGATGTTCGTGAAGAGGTCGACGTCATCCGACAGCCGGTCCAGGAACCCGTGCGCCTGAACCGCGTACCCGCCGGCCAGAGCGAAGCCGTATCTCGCGGCGGCTCCAAGACCGATACGGGCGAGCCGGGTGTGAAACGGATCCATGCAGGTGAATCCTACGCAGCCCTGCGGGCCAGCTGCGGGAATCGCCCTTCCCACATCGACCGTGCGCGCGGCGGAAGCCACAGCCTCTGCCATACGGCCGAGAGGAGCACCGGGTCCAGGAACTGTCGTAGCTCCTCCACATGCATGGCCTCACGGATGACCGTCTCATAGAGCATCCGCAGGTCAACGTCGTCCGACAGGTCGTAGACGCGCTTCGGCGTCCAGTCCAGCAGGGTCGGCAGAACCACCACCCCGGCTGCCGGACCAGCCAGCTCCTCCAGCGTTTCCGGAACCGTGTAGGGCCGGATCTCCGCGTACCGCACCCGTGACTCCATGCGCCCAGTATGCCCCTGCCCGAGCGCTGTCTGCCGGTCGCTGTGGTGTTCGTCAGCGACGCCTCGATCCGCAACCAGGCACGTGAGCCGCGCCGCCGGGGAGGCGAGGCCGCCCCCTGCGCCGACCGCAGGACCACCGTCGTCCCGATCGTCGTAACCGCCCTGAACTCGCTCCAGCAACACATGCCTGTGGACTCGGAGTCCGTTCAGCAGGAGAACCGCCCTGCCGCCCCCAGCACCCGAGCTGGCAGCGCTGCCCCACTCTCGGCGGCGAGCGTGTGCAGCTCCTGGTGCCCGGGGAGCTCGGTCAGCGCCTCACTCACCACAGCGCGGGCCCGGTCCGCCTCCCCGTCCCGCCAGGCCAGCCTGGCCTGGAACAGCAGCGACTCGGCACCGGCGAGGGCGGGGCGCGCAGCCAGCCGGGCGAGACGGTCCGCCGCGTCGCTCCAGCAGCATCCCGTGCCACTCGGCCAGATCCCCGGCGCGGCCCTTGCGGTCGCAGGCTGAGGAGTCATGGCCGTAGACCCGCTTCGCCCGGGCCGACTGCGTCTGTGCAAGCCCGTCGAGGGTCTGCAGGTGCTCGTCAGCGCAGGCCAGGCATGGGCGCTGAGCAGCCGGGGGATCTGCTGGTGGTCGGTGCCCCTGGTGACAGCCCTGAGGGGCTCGATGGCGCGCCGACAGGCCCCGAGCTCGTCCGCCGGGCAGTCGACCGTTCCGGGCGCGGTGCGCGACTACCAGGGCTGGTCCTGGGTCAGTCGCAGCAGGCGCTGCAGGTGCGTGCCGGCCTTGCGCAGGTCGGCCTCGGGGACCTGCCACAGCAGTGCCGCGTCGCCGTAGCCGCCTCCGCCGACGCCGCTCCAGTAGCAGGCGGACCGTTCGACGGCGGCAGCGAGGACCGCAGCCGGGTAACGCTCCCGCAGTGCCTGCGGATCGGTCAGCCGCCACCAGGAGCCCAGGGCCCGTGCGGCCAGGTGGGCCCCGTGTCGGGCAGGGGTACGCTGCCACAGCAGGTGGGCGACCGGGTCCAGTTCGGCACCGGTGCGCGGGAGGCGGGTGGCCGGCTCAGTACCACCTGGGCGGTAGCGCGCCATCATGGTGCTGGCGTTCATCGCGTAGGGGGTCTGGTGGGGCAGGACCTCGGCGATCAGCCGGTCGGGCCCGAGGGACCAGCGCAGCAGGTAATCATGGCGTCCCCGGTCGGTGCGGACCTCGCCTCCGGCACTGTCCCAGCCGCGTCGTCCCTCGGCGGGGAAGACCGCGACGCTGCAGGACTCCACCCGCTCCCGGGAGCCGACGCCGATCCCGTACAGCGGCCCGGCCGCGCCGTACAGCCGCAGCAGGGCGGCGGCGGGCGAGTCCGGGGCGCACAGCCGCTCCAGCTTTCGGCGGTCGCCCCCTGCGGCGTGCTCCCAGAAGGTGACGGCGCGCTTGTGCAGGGTCTGAGGATCGACAGATCGGCGCTGCGGCGGGGACGGGGCATGGCCGGGTGTGGCGGGCCGGGAGCCGGGGCGGGAGGAGGCGCGCGCTGCGGACGCCTCGGCGATTCGCCCGGCCTTCGCCTCACCTCTGCTCCGCGGCGCAGCGCCACCTGCGGCCTCGGCGTTTCGTGCAGCCGACGGCCCCACAGCGACGGTGGCGCCCGCAGGCCCCGGCGCCACCGAGCCTTCCGCGGATACGGCAGCGTGCGCGGCGGTGCCGTCGCGGGGCGGAGGTACGGACTCCGGGGCCGACTGCGGGGTGGGGCGCTTGGGGGCCAGACATCGGGCGCAGCCCAGGTGGGTCTTGGCCGCGACCAGCGGCGCACCGCTCTGGGCGCAGGCCGGGCAGCGCAGTGGGGCAAACTCTTGGGCGGGCAGCAGCCAGTCCAGGTCCAGCGGGTAGCGCCGCTCGCCCCTGCGGACGTCCAGCGCAAGGCGTAGCACCGGCACTCTCAGCAGGTGCAGCCGGTAGGGAGTGAGCGTGTGGCGGGCACGGTACTTTTCGGCGATCTCGGCCAGGCGGCGGGCGCGCTCCTCGCGGGTGCTGTCGATGCGGGCGCGCAGCAACGCCGCGCGGTCCTCGGGCGCGGTGGCGGCACGGCGCTCCAAGGAGTCCACGGCGGCGGCGTAGTACTCCTCGGCGCGGGCGCGTTCCTTGGCGTACGCGTCGCCGATCTGCCCGGCCAGCCCGTCACGGCGCAGCACGGCGGCGGCCTCCAGCATCCGGTGGGCCTCGGCGAGGGCCGCCGCCAGGTCCGGCCGGCTGGTGGAGGCGTAGTCCACGGCGGCGGCGAGCCCGACCGGCAGTGCGGTCTCGGCGTGGGGGTCGCGGTCGGTGCGGGCCAGGCGCTCGCTGACCGTCGCCGGCATCTGCAGGCGGCTGGGTACGTCGACGTACACCTCGGCCTGTTCCTGGAAGTGGTCCTCCGCGGAGAGCTCGTAGCCCACCAGGGCGCCTACGCGCAGCACCGGCCGCAGGGCACGCTCGGGCGTGGCGTCGGCGCGCGGATCCAGGCGACCGTGGTCGACTGGCAGATGTTCACGGGCCTTGGACAGCAACGTGGCGGCATCGGGCGGCACGGAGCGCGGCGCGGCCAGGGTGAGGGTGCCGGTGTCGCCCGCGGCCAGAACCCTCTCGGCGGCCTTGACGACCACTGGGTGCCCGGTCACCAGCAGCAGGGCGCCGTCCTCGCGGGCGACATCGGGGTCGGCGGTGACCGCGGTCTCCTCAGGCAGCTCCAGCTCACTCGCCAGGGCAGCGGGCAGGAGTGCCAGGGCGGTGTCCCCGGCGTCCTCCCACAGCCCGCCGCGGTGCTCGACCCAGTCCAGCCAGAAGGCCAGCCCGGCCTCTTTCCGGATCACCGGCCCGCCTCCTGCTCGTGATCGCCACCGACCAGCGCGTCGACCGCGCCGCGGCTGTCCAGGTAGTCCGTGCGGGCACTGACCAGCCGCTCACCCAGGCGCTCCAGGCGCTGCTCGAACTCCACGTCGTCCTGCGCGGTGGCGAAGGCGTCGAAGACGCAGGCCTCGAAGTCGAAGTCCTCGTCCACCCGGCCCAGGATCATGTCGAGCTCGCCGACAACCAGCTCAAACAGATTGATCTTGGATTCGAGGACGTGCAGGATCCGCTGCTCGATGGTGCCCCGGGCGACCAGATTGGTCAGCACCACGTCGTGCTCCTGCCCCACCCGGTGCAGCCGGCCCAGGCGCTGCTCGATCTGCATGGGGTTCCACGGCAGGTCCACATTGGCCATCACATGGCAGAACTGCAGATTGCGGCCTTCTCCGGCGGACTCCGTGGACAGCAGCACCGGCGCCTGATCGCGGAAGGCCGCCACCGCCGCCTCCTTGTCCCGGCGCGAGAGGCTGCCGTGGTAGACCGCCGCCTGGACGCCCTCGCGCTCCAGCCGCGCGGCAAGCGCGTCCAGCGTCTGCCGGAAGGCGGTGAACACCAACACCTTCTCCCCCTGCCCGTTGTGCCGGCGCAGCCGCTCCAGCAGGAGATCGGCCTTGGTGGATCCCTCGATCCCCCGGGCCAGCGCCGCCAGGTCCGGCCAGCCCGCCTTGGCCAGGGTCGGCGCGGCAGCCTGCGGACTCGACCCGGCCAGCCGGGTCAGCCCGCGCAGGGTCAGCAGCCGCGCCGAGGACGCGCCCCTGGCCTCCGCCCTGATCCTGGCCGCGATCCCCGCATACAGCTCCGCCTCCTCCTGCGAGGGCGCCACCAGCACCGTCTCGGCCAGCCGCTGCGGCAGCAGCACCTCGACCTCACTGCGCCGGTGACGAACCATCACCTCACGGGTACAGGCCCGCAACTCGTCCAGGTTGCGCGGTGCCGAAGGACCCGCCCCGGCGGCTCCGGCGTGCCGCTGGCGGAACTGCGCAGGGGTACCCAGCAAGCCGGGTGCGACCAGACTCACCAGCTCGTACAGGTCCTGCAACCGGTTCTCCACCGGAGTCGCGGTGAGCAGCAGCAGATAGCGGGCACGCAGGGCCCGGGCGAGTTTCCCCGAGGCACTGCGCGGATTGCGCAACCGGTGCGCCTCGTCCGCCACCACCACATCCCACCGCCCCGCGGTCAGCCGGGACTTCAGCGGCTCCCGGCGCGCGGCGGCGATCGAGGCGAGCACCACCGGCCGCTCCGCGTCCGCCTCCTCCCAGTCCCGGCCCCGGGCGATCACCGTCGGCAGGCCGAACTTGCGCTCCAGCTCCTCGCGCCACTGCTCCACCAACCCGGCCGGGGTGAGCACCAGCGTCCGATCCGCCAACCCGCGCATCCGCAGCTCGGACAGGACCAGACCCGCCTCGATGGTCTTGCCCAGCCCCACCTCGTCGGCAAGGATCGCCCGGCCGCGCATCCGCCGCAGCACCGTCTGAGCGGTCTGCATCTGGTACCCGAACGGCACGAAGGACAGCTGCGGCAGCGACAGGAAGGAGTCGAAACCGGGCCTGCGCCACACCTCCACCGCCGCATCCACCAGCACCGAGGTGACCGGATCCACCGGAGCCGCGCCCAGCTGGGCCAACAGCACCGCGAACGCGTCAGGCAGCCCTTCGGGCCGCGGAGCCGAGCCGTCATCTGTGGGAGGGCGAAGGGTGACGGTACTCAAGCGACCTCGCTCGGGGAGCAGCGGAACGGATGGGAACGGGCACGCTCCGTCACCCGCGCGGACCAGCCTAGCGACTGCACCGTCAGGACCGTAACCGTGGATGGGCTCCGAACGAGGGATCACGTCCAGGTCCCGTGAGATGAGCCGCAGCGCCTGTCGGTAGTCTGCACGGACGTGAGCGAGTACCAGTACTACGAGTTCCAGGCCATCGACCGACCGCTGACCAAGGACGAGCTCGAAGGGGTGCGGACCCTGTCGAGCCGGGCCCGGATCAGCGCGACGCACTTCGTCAACGAGTACCACTACGGCAACTTCCGCGGCGATGAGCGCAAACTGATGGAGCAGCTGTACGACGCCCACCTGCACTTCGCCAACTGGGGCTCGCGGCGCCTGATGCTGCGCCTGCCCACCACGCTGCTGCCCGCCCGCAGCGCCGAACCGTACTGCGCGGAAGACGCCTTGACCTGCTGGACCAGGAAAGGGCACCTGCTGCTCGACTTCTCCTACGAGGCCGAGGACGGCGCCGAGTGGGACTTCGAGACCTCCTTCACCCTCGCCTCCTTCACCACCCTGCGTACCGACCTCGCCGCGGGCGACCTGCGCCCTCTCTATCTGGCCTGGCTCTCCGCGCTCACCCGCTGGGAGCTGGAGGAGGACGTCGACGAGGACGAGTACACCTCCACCGTCGAGCCGCCCGTACCCGCAGGCCTTGCCCACCTCACCGGCCCGCAGCAGGCCCTGGCGGACTTCCTTCACGTCGACCCGCATCTGCTCACCGCGGCTGCCCGCGCCAGCGCTGCCGCCCCTTCCCACGCAATCGACAAGGACGCGCTCGCCGCCTGGATCCGCGCCCTGCCACCACGCGAGAAGGACGCCCTGCTGCTGAACGCAGCCCTGGGCACCGCCCCGCAACCGGGCCCCGCGCTCCTGGCCCGCCACCACGCCGCATCCCGTCGTACAGCCGAACCGACCACCGCCACCCGGCGCCGCTCAGCCGCAGAACTCCTCGACGCCGCCCACGAGGTACGCACCGAGCACACCCGGCAGCAAGAACAGGGCCGCGCCCAGGCCCGCCGAGCCGAACAGCGGGCTCGCGAAGCCCACCTGGGCCACCTGGGCCACCTGGGCCACCTGGGCCACCTGGCCGAGAACACCCAGCAAGCCTGGCAGGACCTCACCCACCTGATCGGGCAGAAACAGCCCGGCCCCTACGACGCCGCCGTCACCCTCCTGAAGGATCTCCGCGAGGTCCACGACCGGGCAGGCACCCCCGAGGAGTTCGCCCGACGCCTGCACGACCTGCGTGAACAGCACCGCGGCAAGCCCTCGCTGATGCGGCGCCTCACCGACGCCGGCCTGACAGCCCGCTGAGGCACGCTCAGATGTGGTCGCGTGGCCCCTCGGCCAGGAGCCGGAGCGCGGCGAGGGCGGCCGGGCGGCCAGTGGCGGACAGGGAGATCGGGGCGTCGATGGACCGTTCCCGCTCGAGGTAGCCGAGTTCACGACCGGTGTGCCAGAACCTCCACAGCAGCCGCTCGGTGTCCTTCCGCTCCATCGCGGTGCCGTCGCCGTGGGTGAAGCCAGCCGCAAGCACCGGATGTAAGGCATCGCGCAGGTCATCGCGGAGCCGGGGCTCCGCCCACAGCGCGCACAGGGCGCACTCGGCCACCTGCCGCTCAGCCGCGGTGGTGCCGAGCCAGGCCAGCGCAGCCGTGCGCTGGCGCAGCTGATGGTCCGTCAGATGGGCACGCCCGGCTGCCGAGAGTTTGAGCATGCGATGGCGCTTGGCCACCAGTCGGTGGGTGCGCGCGAGTTCGTGCAGGCCGGCCAGCTGGAACAGGTCCGCCTCCGAGCGCGGCCCCTTGCCGATCGGGTACCAGTGCGGGTAACGGGCGAACGCGGCTGCCACCAGTTCCCGCGGCAGGTAGCCGGACTGGGTCAGGGTGACGCCGTCACCGATCTGCTCCAGCAGCCACCGCAGCGGCTCAGCCGTGTCCACGGGGGCCATGGCCGGCTCCTCCAGGGCGGGCAGGACGGCGGCGAGCAGGGCGTGGCGCTCATTCGGGGGCGCCGCGGCCCACAACTCGCGCCGTTCGCGGCGGACGACCTCCAGCGGGGCGCGGCCCTCGAACACGGGCTGTGCGGTGGTGATCCAGTGCTGGACGAGCCGTCGGCGCGCGGCCGGGAACGTACGCGCGTCCGGGTCGAGCTCACCCTCGTCCAGAGCCCGCTCCAGTCGACCTTCGAGGTTGGCACGGGCCAGGGCTTCCTGGATGCCCATGACCCGACCCCAGCTCAGCTCGGGTACGTCCGGCGGGGTCGTGGGCGAGGCAGCCACGGCCTTGCGGTAGGCCGCGAAACCCGCCTCCTCGGAGCGCTGCCATGCCGCCAGCACCTGGGCGGTGGTCGCGCTCGTGCACACCGCGGCGGCCCGAACGCGGCCGACTCCGGTCAGCACGTCGGCCAGGACGGCGACGGCCCGCTGCTGCTCACGCGCGTCCCCGTGCCACTTGCGGGGCAGCTCGTACCAGCAGAAGCGTTCGACCTCGGCCGCCGAGAGCGCGACGAGCGGGTCACCGTCGGGCACCAGCCAACCCAGCAGGCGCTGTGCCATCGCCTCGTCCGCCACCGACGCCGTCACCTCCGCCGCACTCCGGCCCACCTGCCGATCCTCCCACGGACTGGGGCTCCCGTCCGGGCGCGACGATGCGCCGGGAACCTCACCAGTGACGTCGCCCCTCGACAGCCAGGGTTTCCCCCAGCCTGTCGGAAAAGCACAAGCCCTACGCCGCCGACCACCACCCCCAAGGCACCCGAAACCCTGGGCTCCCCCAGGGGCGGCGAGGCGACTCTGACGAGCCGTCACGCACGCTTGTCCACCGACTGTCCACCGGATCGTTTGCCTGCACGTCCAGCCAGAGGGCTCAATGCACCAAAACCGCTGTTCAGAGCCTTACCAGGGGCTCGTCGGCAACAGGGGCGAACCCGCGACCGACGCATTGCAATGCACAGACCACAAGTGCCCGATCTGCCCGAATTCCAAGGTCACCCAAAACAGGAAACCCCAGGTCATAGGCCCGACCTGGGGTTCACCATGGAGCCGCCTTCGGGATTCGAACCCGAGACCTACGCATTACGAGACCGTGAGCGTTCGTGCTGCCTGATGCCTCGCCGTGCCGCGTGGTGACGTTTTTCCTGATCAGAGCACGTGCAACAGGTTGACCCATACTACCCCGTGATGCACCGTCCAAAGGCGTCTGTCCACCGGCTGTCCACCGGCGGGACTGCTTGGCCGACCGCCTCTCGCCGTCCCATCGCTTCTGACGAAATCCCTGGCAGGGGCAGAGCCTGGCATGAGGGCGACTGCCCATTTCCCACAAGGAGCAACCGCGCGGCACTTCACCACGAACGCCGCAGCCTCCATCCGCGACGAGACCTCCGATCGAAACGATATCTTCCATAGTAGATAAATGGTATCGTTTCACTGACAGGGGCATCTGCGAAGGGACCATCCACATGGCCAGAACCGTCATCGACCTCGATGAAGACATGGTCACCGAGGCCATGCGCATCTTCGGGACTAAAACGAAGGCCAAAGCCGTCCGCCTCGCCATGGAAGACGCCGTCAAGAGGCACCTGCGGCAGGAGGGCTTCGACGCCATGGAGGCCGGCGAGCTCGACTTCAGTGAGATCGTCGAGAACACCGGGCCCCGCAACGCAGACGGCTCCCTCAAGCACAACGGCGACCGCGACGGAGGCCGGGCCGCCTGATGCAGGACCGCTACCTGATCGACAAGTCCGCCCTCGCCCGCTGGACGAAGCCGAGCGTCAAGGAGGTGCTCAAGCCTCTGCACGAGCGCTACCTCCTCGCCGTATGCCAACCCACCGAGTTCGAGATGATCCACTCCGTACGGGACAGCTCGGAAGCAACACGGATCAGCACCTGGCTCCACGCCTTCGACTACCTCCGCACCGACGACGACACCTTCACCCGCGCTCTCGAGATCCAGCGCCATGCCCTCAACGCAGGCTTCCACCGCGCTCTGTCCCTCCCCGACCTGCTGATCGCCGCCACAGCGGAACTGAACCGGCGAACGGTCCTCCACTACGACGGAGACTTCGACATGATCGCCTCCCTCACCGGCCAACCCACCGAATGGGTCGTCCCGCCCGGCAGTGCCGACCGATGAGCATGCCGGCCTTCCCCACCTCCGATGAGTTGTCTGGTGTCCCTCATCGAGCGGTCGCTGGGGGTGTGGCAGCTGGCCTGCGCCGCGCGCTGGTCGCTCTGTACAGCCTGGCTCTGCGCGGATCCCTGCGGGTTCCGGGCTGGGCCGCCGGGGTGAGCCTCGTCGAACTGACCCTCGCCGTCATCTTCCTGGCGCCGGTCGCAAACGCCCCCTCGGCCCGTTCTTCCTGCTCGGGACCGCAACCAAGGCCGTCGCCACCGGCCTGACGCTCCGTATCCGCCGGATGTACTTGACGGCGCTGGAGGACCGGGCCGCGCGCCTGGCGATAGAGCGCGACCAGCGCGTCCGGCTCACCGCGGCTGCGGAGCGCTCCCGGGTCGCGCACGCCAGCAAACTGGCCTGGCGGGACGCGGGGCTGTATCGAGATGCGGTTCCGCCTCGTGGGCACGACCAGCTGCGGACCGCCCGCAGCCGCCGCGCAGCCCCGCTCCGCTGCGGTCTCTCAGTCCTGGATGTACCGGACGATGACGCGGATGCGCGTACCCCGCTCCGTCTGCCAGCTCACCTCGTCCCCGACCTCTCGCCACATCAGCGCCTTCCCCTGCGGGGTGTCGGGGCTCAGCCGCTCCGCCTCGTCACCCGCGAGCATCGCGATCTCGTACGTCATGATGCCGGGCTCGTCCGGGTCCTCAACTCCGACGAGGCATCCAGGGACGACCATCGCCCCGCCCGTCAGGGAGGAGTCAGGGACCACTTGGTCGAGTACGGCACGCAGGTGGCGGCGCCGCTCCTGCAGGGCCTGGCGCCGCCGGTCGTGGTCGGCCAGCTGGGCCTTCCTGGAGGACGAGTCCACGGCCACGATCTCCGGAAGCGGCTGGTCCAGCGCGTCCTGCACGCGCTGGAGCTCGCGCTGTACCCGTCGATGGGCGGCGACGCTGAGCCGGTCGACCGGGAGGCTGAGGGAGGACCGGGCACCGCCCGGCACCGCGGATCCCGTCACGGGGGTGGGTTCGTCGCCGCGGGTCGGCTGCCGCAGCACGGCCGGAAGACTCTTCACCGGGGCCCGGTCAGCTGTCGGTCGCGCACGCAGCAGTTCCGTCGTACGGCCGTCGGAAACGCCGGAGGAGCCAGGTGCGTGGTGCCGCGCCAGCCCCACCTGACCGTCGTCTCCCAGTACCGGTACGTCTGCGTGGGCGATCGCGGCGCGGATCATGGCATGTACCTCGGGGTGGGCGACCCGCACGACGGCATGCCCCTCGCGCAGGATGTCCACGGCATCGGCCCCTGGGAAGCCCGGCGCACCCGCTCCCCCGAGAAACCGTGCGGTCCCGGGCACGGTCGCCCGCATGCTGAACGCGTGCTGGGCTGCATTGACCTCGTCGCGGTGCAGCCGTGCCACGGTCACGAATCGGGGCTGTGCCTCGTCCGTGCCGTGCGGGGGCTCGGGCTGGATGTCCTGTCGCCCGGCGGATGGGGCAGCAGAGGGCGCGGGCTCTGCGTTGCCGGTGGGTACGACGTCGCCGTCGCCGGTCGGGACCGTGTCGCCGTCGCCGGTCGGGTCGATGCGGCTGTCCTTGGCGGCTCGGTGTGCGGGAGGTTGCGCTGCCGACTCGATGCCGAGTCGGTCGAGTTCCGCCCACAGCGGTTCGAGTGCCCGTTCCGGGTCGAGGAAGAAGCGGCTGCCGCGGATGCGGACGAATGTCCAGCCCACTCGCTCCAGTTCGCGCTGGCGGGCCGCGTCCGCGTCGGCGTTCTCCTCCGTGTGGAACGCGTCGCCGTCGCACTCCACGGCAAGGCGTCTGGTGCCTCCCTCGACGACGAGGTCGATGCGGTAGCGGCCGGCCGGATACTGCGGCCGCACCTGGTGGCCCCGGGCCCGCAGGGCCAGGTAGACACGCTGCTCGAAGAGGCTGTCGAAGGCCTCGTGCGGAACGTCCGGCCGGACCTCGCCGAGGCCGAGGCCGTCCTGCTCCTCGGCCGGGCGGGAGAACCAGTCCAGATAGGCACGCCGCAGGTCGGTCTCGCCGAGTTCTGTGAGGGTGAAGCTGTGGAACAACCACACCTGGTCGCGGGCCCGGGATGCGGCCACGTTGAGGTGCTGCCGGTTCAGGGAACTGCTGAAGTGGCCGATGCGGCGCGGCCCGTCGGGGCCGGTGAGCGACACGATCGTACTGATGAAGACGATGTCGCGCTCGTCGCCCTGGAACTCCTCGGCGTTACCCACGCGCAGCCGTCGGCGCTGTCTCTCGTCCAGCGGGATCCGGTCGGCCAGCAGGTCTTCGATGAGGTACTTCTGCCCCGCGCCGAGCAGGGTGATCACACCCATGGTGCGCCCCGCGTAGGCGGGGTCGGCGATGCGCCGGGCGACCTCCTCCACCAGCCGCACCGCCTCGGAACGGTTGACCTGCTTCTGTCCGCTGCCTTCGACGTAGCCATCGGGTATGTGCACCGGGCGCAAGGGCGGCAGCCGGTCGGCGCCGTACTGTCGCAGCGGCTGGAGCCGGCCGCCGTAGCAGAGCTCGTTGGAGAATCCGATGATCTCCGGCATGCACCGGAAGTGTTCCTGGAGCATCAGCCTGCCGCGGCCTCCGGCCAGACCGGACGCGATGTCGAAGAGGCTGGCGGTCGGTGTGAACAGGTTGCGGCGGGCGGCGGGCAACTGGGCGAGGAGCCGTCGCTGGAGCGCGAACTGCTCGTCGTGGTCCACGCCCACCTGGGCGGGGCTGACCTGCTGGTCGTCGCCGACGACGATCACCTTCGCGCCCAGCCAGGCGAGCAGCAGCGCCTCGGGGCCGGACTGGCTGGCCTCGTCGACGATCACGACGTCGAATCGTCCGGCCCGGTCCATCGGCACGGTTTCGGTCACCTGGTGCAGCGGCATGATCCACGCGGGTACCGCCGCCTGGCTGGCCTGCAGACTCTCCCGGGCCTGTCTGCGGTAGGTGGCCGCGTACTTGCCGGTGCCCTTGCCCAGCTTGCGGACGTTCTGCTGGTACGAGGTGAGGGCCACGGCCTGGTCGTCCGTGAGCCGGGACAGACAGCTGAACCATGCCTTGTCGGCCGCCAGCCGTTCCAGGCCGATGCGGATCTTGACGTCCGTCTCGGCGAGCAGCCGCAGCTGCCGGGCCTCGGCCGCCGGGTCCGTCAGCTCCTTCATACGGTCGTACCAGACCGACCACGCCCACGCGGCCTCGAAGTCCGCGAGCCTGGTGCCCCACTCGTCGTCCTCAGATGTGGATTCCAGTCTGTCTGCGAGGTCCGGGAGTTCGGCCGCGACCAGCCGGTAGGCGTCGTCGCACGCCTTCTTGCGCGCCAGCGCCTCCCGCAGGTCGTCCACGTCGTTCACCGCCGCGCCGTAGGCCGCCGGGTCGCGGGACTCGACCGCGACGCGGGCCCGTTCGAGGGCAGCCGAGGCTCCCCTGCGGTGCGCTGCGGCGCGCAGTACGCGCAAGGCGTCGTCGATCAGAGCGCGGGCGGGGTCGGCGGCCCGGCGTGCCGCTCTGGCCCGCAGGACGCTCCGGACCGTGTCTGCCTGGTCGCGGTTGCCCCAGTCGATGCCTGCCAGCCCCGGCACGGCCCGGCCGGCGCCGACCAGGGCGTGGCGCAGGTCGGCGAGGGTGGTCAGGGCGGTGAGGGTGGCGACGTCCTGGCGCAGGCGGGCGGTGCGCCGAGCTGTGGCCTGCCATGCGTCGTGGCCGTCGCCCCACTCCCGCTCGATGTCCTGGAGATGTCGTTCCAGCGTGACGCGGTGCAGCACGGCGGACGCGGCGATCGCTGTCTCCACGGCGCGGCCGTCGACCCGCACGGTCTCGGGGAAGGCGCCGACGGCTTTGCGCAGCCGGGTCCTCAGACCCATGGCCCCGCGCAGTTTCTCGCCGGACGTGAGCCCGTCCCGGAGGGTGGCGGCCAGCCCGAGCGCCATCGGCACGTCGTACGCCTCCAGCCCGCTGACCAGGGTGGCGCCCAGGACCCGCTCCGCCTCCTCGACCGCGGTCAGGGCCGCGGTGGTGCGCTCGTGGCGGCTGCGCGCGCCGAGGTCCTGCCCGACGAGGATCTCGTCGCGCAGCTCGGCCCAGGCCGTCGGCATCGATGTGGCCGCCTGGGCCGCGGCGGTGAAGTGGTCGAGCGCGGTGGCCAGTTGGTCCTGCTGTGCCGGGGTAAGGGCGGACACGGCGTCGTCGAGACGGGAGACGAAGCCGTTCTGCCGGAGCGCGGCGAGGTCGGCCTCCGCCGTCTTGATCGTCTCGACCGCCTCGGCGAACGCGGGCGCCGTGGGCAGCTGTCCCGGCGCGGGCAGCGCGGCACTCACCGATGCGGCAAGAGCACGGTGTCGGTCGGTGAAGGCGAGCGCCGCACGACGCAGGCGCGTGAGAACCTCGGCGTCCAGCGTCGGGGCGTCGGCGGGGACGGCGCCGATCCAGCCGAACCGCGGGTGTTCCCCGGCGAGCCGCTGAGCGATCCGGGCCAGGGTTCCCTCATAGTCGCCGATCTCGGCCGGATGGTGGTACGTCTCCTGCTCCCGCAGCGCGCGCAACGCCTTCAGGGCGAGCGCCTGCGCGGAACGGGCGGACCTGAGGCGCTCTTCGTGCTCCTGGATGCGTCGCCGGTGCGCCCGAGAGGAGAAGTCTCCCTGCCGGTCGAGGATGGCCTTGACGGACTGCTCCAGTTCCAGTTGCCCGACTCCGTCGTCGGTACGGCTCACGCACAGCTCGCGGATGCCGACGGGGAGTTTGTCCTTCAGGACCTTCAGGGCACGTGCCGTATGGCTGGTGATCAGTACACGGTTGCCGTGCGCGAGAAGGTCGGTGACCAGGTTGGCGATGGTGTGCGTCTTGCCGGTGCCCGGCGGCCCCTGGACCACGACGAGATCCCGGTCTCGCAGCCGCTCGGCGATGGTGCGCTGTTCGTCGTTGGAGGGCAGCGCGAAGTACAGCTCCGGCGGCGGTCCCGCGGCGTCACCGCTGCCTGGTTCCCCCAGCGGCCGGTCACCGCCCGCACCGGCGATCGCCCGCAGCAGAGCGGTGGGCTCGGCACCCTGCTCGATGGACAGGGCGACACTGCGCAGCGCTTCGAGCATGCTGCGCCGGGTGCGCTCCCTGAGCAGCAGCACCGGTGCGAAGCTGACGACCGGTACGGCGGGGTCTCCCGCTGCCCGGTGCCGATTCGGTGCGCGGTCGTAGCGTCCTGCTTCGTGGGCCGCGATGGTCCAGGTGGTGAGGGCCCGGTGCAGATGGTCGGCGAGCTGCGGATCCGTGGTGTCGCCGGCGGCTTCCAGCTCCTGCCGTACGAGGGCGCGGGTGTCCGCCCGCGACTTCTGCGCGGCATCGAGCATGGACTCCTCCAGCACCGGGCTGCCGTGCTCGGGGTCGGGTCCGACGGTGATGGCTCCGGTGTCGGGGTCGATGGTGATGACGGCCCGGCAGGTGACGAGATGGCGGCGGATCGGCTCGCCCTGCGCCGACCAGGTGAGGTAGCCGAATCCGACGACCAGTTCGAAGGTCTCGCCGAGTTCGGAGGCGTCCACGCACAGGCGGTAGAGGCGGTCGTAGGCACGTACGAGGGGCTTCATGGCGCGGTCGCGACGTGCCCACCCGTCCCATTCACGGGACCAGGCGCGGTACTGGGCGTACACGGTGTCTCGCTGGGGCGAGTCGGCCAGGGACACGGTGATGTGCCGGGTGCGTGCGCTTCCCTCGGCGGAGATCTCGTCCGCCGGTATGTCCGTCTCTGCCCGCGGCTCGGGGGGCGTTTCCCTCGCCGAGTCGTGGATCTCCCGGTCGTCCAGCCAGTGGGCGAGCGGCAGCGGCGGAGCCGGCGGTTCGTGCCGTACGGGGCGGTCGGCCCGCAGCCACAACGGCATGTCACCGGGGACCGCGTCGATGAGGAAGGAACCGAACTGCGCGGGCAGGTCGGCGAACCACACCTGGTGCCTGGCATCGTCGTACGTCCGCACCGGCTTGGTGCGGCTCTCACCCACCTCCGCGAGGTAACGGAAGACGTGGCGGACCACATCGTCGGGCGTCACGGCGGATGCGGGCACGAGCCACCTCGCTGAACTGGTGGAACCAAAGTATGAAGAGTGTGCGCATCCTATGTGCGTGGCGCGTCTTAGAGGGCGGGTACCTCCCTCTGCTGAGCTGCGATGCGCGTGATGGTCCGGACGTTGTCTTCGAGCAGATGCGCCTGCATGCCCGCGGCCTGGGCGGCCTCGACGGTGACGGCGACATCATCGATGAAGGGACAGTGGACGCAATAGCGCCACCTCCCGGGCACCAACGAAGCTGTTGCTCAGGATGCCCAGCATGGCCCTGCGAGGCGCTCCTGTTCTCGTAGGGAGAGACACCCCGCTCGGATCCGTTGTCCGACGGCAGGGCGGCGCGCTGCCCAGGCTGCCATGGGGCTCCGGGGGCCGGTATGAGCCGTAGCAGCGGATAGGCGGATCCGACGAGCAGGAAGTCCCCGACCCCGGTATCGCCGGATGGCCCCACATCCAGGCCGCCTTTGCCGAATGCAAGAATGCGGTGCTTGGGCGGAGAAGTGCATCGACTCGGGGCGGGCACGAGCACTGTTGGAACGGGGGTAGCCATGGCGTTGGTTATGTGTCCACTGTGCAGCGACGACGAGGACATCGAGGTGATCCGCACGCTCGACGGCGGACGTCGTCTCGTGACACACCGGTGCGGCTATGAGTGGGAGCACAAGGAGCCCACTCTCCCGAAGGCGAATCCGCCCCGATCGTTCGACGACCTCAAGGCCCGTTTCCCAAAAGCTGAGGACGTCGATCCCGAGCGGCTGGAGCGCGCGGCCCTGCTGAAGGAGCGGTACCTCGCGATCAAACCGGGCTTCGACCCCGACGTGGCGGCCTACTGGGCGAAGTACCAGCGGATCTTCTCTCCCGACGGGCTGTGGACGTGCGACCCCAGAGTCCTCAAGGACTTCGCCAACTCCGAGGTCGGAGCCCGGCCCGGCAATCAGGCCACGTTCAACTCCGCGTGGAACGACATGGGCGATGCTGCGGCCGGGGAGGCGACCCGTCAGACGATCGAGTACCTCCTGCGCGGACCTGACGAATTGCCGCTCGAAGACCGGCTCCAACACCTGCTGTCCGGCACCAAGCCGTTCGCCATGACCGGTTTCAAAGAGGCCCTCCTCACAAGGGTTCTCTGCGTGATGGACCCCGACGACTTCCTGACGATCCTCAAGTACACGACCGAGGCGGGCGGCAAGCGCGAGATCGCGCGGATGGTCTACGGACTGGAGCTGCCAGCACCCGAGTCGGTGAACTGGACCCTCGGCCGACTCATCCTCTGGAGCAACGACCTCCTGCACACCCTCGTCGGCCAGGGCTTCGCCAACCAGCAGCACTCCGCCGCGTTCCTGTGGTGGGCCAAGGATCAGGTCGAGGGACTTCAGTAGGTTGCCGTACATCGCCTGTGGGCCCTCGTAGCCCTCAATGGGCTCGGCATGGCTGAACGCGAGAACGCCACCAGGGTTCAGCCGCTTCGCGACGAGCTCGCCGTGCCCGCGAAGTACAGCACCTTGGTGAAGAACGCCGCACCCAGATAGGGGATGCGTTGATCGTTATTTAATGCCCGGTACGCCTGAACGGCGCCCTCTTCGCCCAACACGCCGAGTGCCGCGTCCAGGCAGGCGTCGAGTCCGGTCGGGGACGTGTTCGCGGAGATCTTCCCCCGCCTGTGTACGGACTGTGCTTTGGTACCTGTGCCCCACACGAGCGCCGCGACCAGAAGGTGCCGGTTGCCCGTGGTGGTTCCGGCCTCGCGGGCGATGGTGAACACCGTTCGGCGGTCCACTCGGGGCCACCGCTCCGGCGTAGGGCAGGCGTCGAGCTCCGCGGGCCACCACGTGGCGTCGGGCAACAGGAGCATCCAGCGCACCTTGTCGAAGGGGATGGCCTGGTCGAGCACCGAGTCGTGGTCTGGCAAGTGGAGTTCGTCCGTCAGGTCGGTCATTCAGGCTCCTTGATGCGGATCAGCTCGGTGACGTGTTCGTCTTCTCGGAGGTGGGCGTCAGGTCGGCAGCGCCGACGAACCCAGAGGTGCCCCAAGGCTCGTGGCGATCCCGGAGACTTCCGCGAGCAGTCGCTCCGGTGGCTGGTCAAGGTCGAGGGCGTGCCGGTGGATGCGGATGCCAGCATTGCGGATGACGTGTGCGGCATGCGGAGCGTTGCCTCTGGCGCAGACGAGATGTCCGGTCGGCAGCCCCAACCTGGTGCAGGGCGAGGAGTTGGTAGAGGTTGGCGTCCGGGAAGCCTCCGGGGCGTTCGCCTTGTACTTGGCGTCCACGACCGCCAGAGGCTGTCCCGAGTCGCCCTACCAGACGAAGTCCGGCTCACCTTCGCGCAAGTCTCCCTGCTCCAGTCTGCGCGACGGCTCCGCGCCATGAACGCGGAGGGCGAGGTCGTCGCCCTCCGACGCTGAGCGCCACCCCGAGGCCGTTTCCCCATGCGTATCGCGGGACCGCCGATTCCGCCTACGGCTGTCGGAACGACACAAGACCGAGACCGCTGATCGCAGCGCCCGGACCACCCGACCGGCGCCAGAACCCGGACTCGGCGAGAGAACTCCTGACTGTCCATCACGCACAGCTGTCCACCGGCTGTCCACCGAAGATATCGAGATCTTGACGGGCTCCGTGGTTCAGCTGAGCAAAGCAGCAGGTCACAGCCCTGCGGTAGCCTATCGATAACAGCATGTGAAACTGCGACCTACGCATTACGATGCATAGACCACAGGCGCCCGATTCGCCCGAATCCCAAGGTCAACGAAAACAAGAAACCCCAGGTCAAAGGCTTGACCTGGGGTTCACCATAGAGCCGCCTTCGGGATTCGAACCCGAGACCTACGCATTACGAGCCCGATAGGGGCCGTGCCGGGTTGTGCTGCGCGGTCGTGCCAGATCCCGTTTTCCCAGATCAGAGCACATGTCGCGGTCCAACTGTTCGCATCCCGTGCTACACGGTCCAAAGGCGTCCGCGCTCCCCTTGCGCTCCCCACCGCCCAACGACGCGGCACGCTTGCGCGAACAGCCCATCGTCGGCAACATGCTGGCACAGTTTGTCGAGATCGCACAGGCGAGACAACCTCTGCTGTAACGCTGTTGGTCAACTGCACCGCTTGCTGACAAGCTGAACTCCGTGACTGCCAGCGACTTCTACTCCGACCGCCTAGGCCAGGGCAAGCCTCGTGTCAGCGAGGAGGTTTCTCCAGCAGCCTGGGGAGGAGTCGTCGCGCTGATTCGTCGATTGATCGGCAACGGCTTTCTAGCCTGCGACTTTCCCGCGTACGACTGCTCGGACGACCGTTCTGGCCACAGCGTCGTCACCGGCGTGGACAACGCGATGTTCATTTCTTCGCTCCTGGCCCATGTCCCGGATCTGTCCAACCTCTCAGCAGGCGCGAACGCGGAAGTAGGGGACCCTTTTGGCATCAGTACCCTGAGCGGAGGCCCGCAGCCTCAGATCGACGACCTGTTGAACCCGAGACGGTCGCCGGGCACGGTCACAGCGCTGGACGTGATCGACTTCGTGGCCCGCCACATCGAGAAGCCGTCCCGGACCACGAATCACCCTTGGAACGGCGACCATCCCCACTACTTCTTCGGCTCCAGGAAGCGACTTGACGATCGGAGGCCGGGGCAAGACCAGTTTCAGAAAGACATCGACCTGCTCTTCGCCAGGAACGGAATCGCGTTCACTTTGGGCGAGGACTTTCGGGTTCAGCGGCTCGGCCCACCCGAGGCACGACCGCTGATCACAGACTTCCGGCCCGCCACCGGAGACGAGGACCTCGACGCCAAACTCACCGACGCGCTGGTCCTCTTCGTCTCCAGAGATCCACGCGATCGACGCAACGCGGTCGAGAAGCTCTGGGACGGATTCGAACGGCTCAAGACCCTGGAGCTCGGTGGCGGCAGCAGCAAGAAGGCATCAGCCAGTCAGCTGCTCGATCGGGCCGCCTGCGGCTCCGAGCCGTACCGCGAGATTCTGAACTCGGAATTCAAGATGTTGACAGAAACCGGCAACAGTTTCACCATCCGGCATCACGAGCACGGCCAGGCTGAACTGCCTAACGACGCAGCTGTCGACTATCTCTTCGTACGACTCGCTTCGGTTCTCTCATACGTTCTGCGGGCAACCAACCGCATGGCCTCCTGACCCTGTCTGCCACACCGCAAGTCCACGTCGTCAGTGCCTTAGCAAGGCGCACCGTACATGCATGTCATCGCGGTCGACCTTACCTACCGAGTCGCCATTTTCCTTTCGCAACGTCTTATCGGCATAGCGGAGCGGGATAACGGCGGCGGTACGGTCAACGATCACCGTGGGAGACTGCATAGCGCCACTGACAACCAGAATCCGACCCGCAGCGTCATAACCGCAGTTCGGACGATGCGTAGTGCCGTCAATACGCAGCACCGGAAGGCTCGGCCTGCCGTCACGGGGGGGATGGAGCGACAGGCCGAACAGGCATCGACCGTGCCACACCGGCCGCGGCACGGTGCCTCCATCGCTCGTTTCGGCCCTCATCGGTTGGATCTCCACGGAGCGGCAAAGGCATACGGTTCAATGCTGCTGTACGTCGATCTGCCCCTCGACTCATGGGAAGCGCCGATGACACTGCAGTCGTGGAGTAGCCATCGGCATCGGACTGCCATCGGAAGAGTGGGGCTCTCCGCTCCCGCTCGTCAGGCCGTGATGGACCTGCAGATGGCCGATGGCACTCAGGTCCTGGACTACGGTTGTGGCCGCGGCGGCGACGTTCGTGCTCTTGAGCACCTCGGTCTCGATGTCTCCGGCTGGGACCCAGTCCACCGCCCCAACGGGGAACTCAGGCCCTCCGACATCGTGCTCCTCACGTATGTTCTCAACGTCATCGAGAGACCTGAAGAACGGCACGCGACCCTGGCAAAGGCATGGGAGCACACAAAAGCCGCTCTCGTCGTTTCCGCTCGGCTTCGTTGGGAGCGGAACCAGATCAAGGGCACAGAGTATGGCGACGGCATCCTCACCAGCCGCAACACCTTCCAGCACCTCTTCGCTGCAAGTGAGCTTCGCGACTTCGTCCAGGATGTGACCGGAGTCCGCTGCCTCTCAGCCGCTCCCGGCATCGTCTATGCCTTCAAAAGTGACGAAGCGCGCCTCGCGTATCTCGCCCGACAGATCACGCCTGACGCCACCTGGCTAGCTTCCGAGGACACCGCGTCCGCGATCGCTGCCGTCGTGGATCACCTGGAGCAGCGCGGTCGACTTCCGCACTTGGAAGAGACGCCACAACCCGTCATGGAACTTCTTCGCCATATGCGGCCACAGGAGCTCAAGAGGCTTGCCGAGCAGGCCGCCGACCCTTCGGCGGTCGAGTCTGGCGCGAAGAACTCAGCTCTCGACACTCTGCTCTTCCTTGCGGTCGAACTTTTCCATGGCCGCGGTCCGGCGAGCAGCCTCCCGGTTCCTGTTCAACTCGACATTCGGGCCTTCTTCTCTTCCTACACAGAAGCATGCAAACGCGCGGACCGACTCTTGTACAAGCTTCGCGATGATGCGTACGTCCGCCGCGCCATGACCGGGTCAGTTGCTGGCAAGTTCACCGCGACCGCGCTCTACGTGCACCGCCGGGCGGTGCATCGGATCCCAACCGTGCTCCGTTTGTACGAGCAATGCGCCAGCATCGCCGCGGGCCGTCCGGCCGAATGGTCCGTCGTCTGTCGGCGACGCCTGAAAACTGGCTCACGAACGGCGGATCAAAAGTGACCCACTCCGTGATCTTCTGACCGTTCTGGCTCTGACAGGGAGTCAGGAGGAGAGGGTGATCCGCGTGGAGGACTGGGCAGAGATCCGCAGGCTGCACCGCGCTGAGGGCATGCCGGTG
>NZ_JBFAKW010000012.1:0-129915 GCF_040655955.1 Streptomyces sp. NPDC050263
AGCTCCGCTACGAGGACTCTCGCCCGGCACACCGAGAGCACGCACCGAACGCCGCTCCTTCTCCCACGGAGATCCATCAGAAGCCCCCTAGGCCCACGGCCCCCGTCGCGTGTCACATCCGTCCGCGCCTTGCGATCAGTTCCGCCTCGTCCACAGGGAGAAGGCCATCCGCATCGCCACATCGCGCGCCGCCTCTGAAGCAGACCCACTTCAACAGCAGCGATCCTCTGCCCAAGGCGACGTGGACAAGATCTGCGACCTCAACAAGCTGCTGAGGGAGTACAGGAGCAGATCCAGGCACTCTCTGCCGCACCACCGCCGCGTACACGCAGTCCACCGTCGCCCACGGCGTCTCGTTGTGTGCGCGTCGGACCTGGGCAGCTCAGGGTTCGCCGGGCAGCGTTGGCGGCCACGTGCCCGGAAGGGACTTCGGGGCACGGCTCACCGGCACCAGCGGCGAACTGCGCGAGAAGTGTCGGACACTCGCGCGGAACGCGTACCGCCACTCTCCCTCGACGAACGGCCCTGCGGCGCCGAGTCCGGCAGGGGCCTGATGCTGGTCGCGGCGCTGGCCGACGAGTGGGGGACCAAGCCGCGTGTGAACACACCCGGAAAGACGGTGTGGGCGCCGCCGGCGCTTTTCTGACCGCGCGTCACCCATGCAGCCGGTGCCCCGGCCGGCCTCCGCCCTCTTCGGCACGACAGGCTGCTGCCAGGACCTCGCGGACGCCTCACAGACACACGGGGCCGACGCTCGTCGAGCGCTTTCTGGATCTGTTTCCCGGGAGCCGCGCCCCCACGCAGCGGTCGTGGGGGCGGATCGGCAGACGTCTACGGTCGGCCGTAGCCGCGTCGGCGGAACGCCCCTCGGATTTTCGGCTGCACCAGCGGGCAGGAGCACGAGGGCCCGAAGGGCCACGCGTGCGGGTGAGCACCCCGCAGCTGCCCGTTTCGGCAGGTTTCGGCGACCCGGGCAGGTCGGTGTGCCGTCGGTCGCGAAGGGGGTCACCCCGACTCCGTCCGGCGGAGTCGGCCGGTGCACGCAGTCGGCGTACCTGGTCGTCAGCCGCCTTCGGGCGTGCGCGACGAGCTCGGACACGTGGCTGGGTGCGGCACCGCGGGCGGGCGCGGCTGGAGGACTCCACTCGGTCCGCCGACCGGGACGCGGTGTCGGACGACACCGCGTCCCGTCCGGCCGCTCAGCCCTCGGCGAGCGTGATGTCCCGCTCCTGTACCGCGTGGAAGCGGGGCAGGGGCAGGCCGCCCTCGGGGCGGAGTTCCATCAGCGTGGCCTCGACGTGGGCCACGCCGGGTTCGAGGTCGCCCGAGGCGACCTTGCCGGTGTTCCGCCAGGCGTGCTCGGCGCCGTCGCACACAGCGCGGGTGCCGCCGATGCCGTGCCGGGTGTTCCCGGAGTTCTGCCGGACGGAGGAGCTGACGAAGACGGGGCCCGTGTCGCCGATGCAGCGATATGTGCCGGACAGCGTGACAGTGCCGTCGGAGGCGATACGGCCGACCGCGTCGACGGTGACGGACTCGGCCGGGGCCGCGACGGTGACCGCCGGGGCGGCCAGCAGGAACAGGGCGGCACCGACGGCCGCGGACAGGACAGGGCGCAACGACATGGAAGAACCTCCAGTTGTGGGGGCCTCCACTGGTACCGGGCGGGCGCACGCTGGACGGTGACCGTCACTCCTTCGGTGGCGAGTCCGCACCGGTCGTCGGCGAACGGTCCTGGAGTTGTCCTGGTGCTGTCACGCTTTCTGGCGCCCCCTGGCGGTGGCTCCGGGGCGGGCGCATGGTCTAAGCATGCGGGCCGACCGGACGGCCGACCCCACCGACGTGGAGGTGCGCCATGTGTTCCCACCAGCTCCCCGACGCTCACCCCGTGCACATCGTCGCCGCCCACCCCGAGCAGGGCTGGAACCTGCTGTGCGACGGCACGATCGTCTTCGACGACTCCGGCGAACTCCTCCCCGACGGCCGCGTAGTGGACCCGCACCGGGTGACCGCGCAGCGGCTGGCCGTCGCGGCCTGATCCCGATCACCGAGCCCGATCACCGAGCCCCATCGCCGAGCCCGACCGCTGTCGCCTGTCACCTGCTCGGCTGATCGCTGGTACGGATCCCCGCCCCGGACGCCGTCCATGCATCGCCGCCACGAATCCGGGCCGTGCTTGTCGGTGCCCGAGCCCGCAAGCCGCATCGCCGTCACCGGGCCCGGCCGCGCATCCCGGTCACGCAACCCCGCCGGCAGGCCGCCTCACCGATCCAGCACCGCGAACCCGTCCAGCTCGACGAGGGCCTGCTCGTCCCAGAGTCGTACGATGCCGACGACTGCCATCGCCGGGTACTCCCGGCCCGCCGACTCCCGCCAGATTCGGCCCAGTTCGGCAGCGTGCTCCCGATACGCGGCGACGTCCGTGACGTAGACCGTGACGCGCGCCAGGTCCGATGCCGTGCCGCCCGCCGCCGTCAGCGCGGCCAGCAGGTTGGCGAGCGCCTGCGCGAACTGCTGGGGCAGCGTCTCCCCCACGACCTTTCCGTCGACGTCCAGCGCGGTCTGGCCGGCGAGGAAGACGATCCGGCTGCCGGTGGCGACGACGGCGTGGGAGAAGCCGGTGGGAGGGGAGAGTTCGGGCGGGTTGACGCGCTGGGTGGTCACCTGGCCTCCAGGTCGACGTGCTCGGCATCCTCGGCGTCCTTGGCGTGCTCCGTGTACAGCTCCCGGGCGATGATGCCGCGTTGGACCTCGCTGGCCCCCTCGTAGATGCGCGGTGCGCGCACCTCGCGGTAGAGGTGTTCGAGGAGATGGCCGCGGCGCAGCGCCCGCGCGCCGTGGAGTTGGACGGCCGTGTCGACGACGTACTGCGCGGTCTCGGTGGCGAGCAGCTTGGCCATCGCGACGCGTTTCGGGACGTCCGGCGCGCCGTCGTCGTACGCCGTCGCGGCCGCATGGACCATCAGACGGGCCGCCTCGGTACGCAGGGCCATCTCGGCGACCTGGTGGGCGACCACCTGAAGGTCCCTCAACTTGCCGCCGAACGCGTCTCGTTCGGCGGTGTGGGCGAGGGTGGCGTCGAGGGCGGCCTGTGCCATGCCGACGGCGAAGGCGCCGACGCTGGGGCGGAACAGATTGAGCGTGCCCATGGCGACCCGGAAGCCGCGGTCGGCCTCCCCGATCACATCGTCCGCCGTGACCGGTACGGCGTCGAAACGGAGAGCGCCGATGGGATGCGGGGAGAGCATGTCGAGGGCCGAGCCGGTGAGACCGGGGCGGTCGGCGGGAACGAGGAAAGCGGTTACGCCACGGGATCCCGCCCCGGGGGTCGTACGCGCGAAAACGGTATAGAAATCGGCCTCGGGCGCGTTCGAGATCCAGCGTTTCTCACCGGTGAGCCGCCAGCCGCGGACGTCCGGGCCGTCCCGTTCGGCGGCCAGTGACAGCGCCGCCGCGTCCGAGCCCGCGCCCGGCTCGCTCAGCGCGAACGCGGCCACCGCGCTGCCGTCGGCGACGCCCGGCAGCCAGCGCTCCCGTTGGGCCGGGGTGCCGTGCGCGTGGACCGGATGAGCGCCCAGCCCTTGCAGCGCGAGGGCGGTCTCCGCCTCCGTGCAGGCGTACGCGAGGGACTCGCGCATCAGGCAGAGGTCGACGGCGCCCGAGGTGAACAGTCGGGCCGACAGGCCGAGTCGGCCGAGTTCGGCGACGAGCGGACGGTTGACGCGGCCCGGTTCGCCCTTCTCGGCGAGCGGGCGCAGCCGGTCGGCGGCCAGCGTGCGCAACTCCGCACACCAGGCGGTCTGTGCCGGTTCGAGCGAGAATGCGGGCATCGCCTGTCCCCTCTGCCGTATCCGTGCGCCGTGTCGGTCCTGTACCGCCGCCCTGTACCGCCGCCTGTACATCCCCACCGCCCTTCGACGGTATCGCGTACCGTTGACTGTCGTCACCAACGCGATACGCTCGTTGCGCGAGCCTGCTACGACGCCCAGCCGGACAGTCCCTCCAGGCAAGGGGTTGAACGCCCATGAACGTCTCGGCCCACGTCGACACCTTCGCGCGCGATCACCTCCCGCCGCCCGGCGAGTGGCCCGAGCTGCGCTTCGAGCTGCCCGAACTGGACTACCCCGAACGGGTGAACTGCGCCGCCGAGCTGCTCGACCACGCCACCCCCGACCGGCCGGTGTTCCACACCCTCGCCGGACCGTCCTGGACTTACGGGGAGCTGCGCGCCCGTGTCGACCGGATCGCGCATGTGCTCACCGGCGGCCTCGGGGTCGTCCCCGGCAACCGGGTGCTGCTGCGCGGGCCCACCACGCCGTGGCTCGCGGCCTGCTGGCTGGCGGTGCTGAAGGCGGGCGCGATCGCGGTCACCGTCCTGGCCCAACAGCGGCCGAACGAGCTGCGCACCATGTGCGAGATCGCGCACGTGCAGCATGCCCTGTGCGACGTCAGGGCCGTCGACGACCTCGCCAAGGCGGAGATGGCCGGGCTGCGGATCACGACGTACGGGGGTGACTCCGCCGACGACCTGCTGAACCGGCCCGCGCCGGCCGAGCCGTACGAAGCTGTCGAAACCGCTTCCGACGACGTTGCGCTGATCGCGTTCACCTCCGGCACCACCGGCCGTCCGAAGGGATGTCTGCACTTCCACCGGGACGTGTTGGCGATCGCCGACACGTTCTCGCGACATGTGCTGAAACCGCTTCCCGACGATGTCTTCGCCGGCAGTCCCCCGCTCGGATTCACCTTCGGCCTCGGCGGACTCGTCGTCTTCCCGATGCGGGCCGGCGCCAGTGCGCTGCTGCTCGAACAGGCGGGCCCCCGACAGCTGTTGCCCACGATCGCCGAGCACCGGGTCACCGTGCTGTTCACAGCGCCCACCGCCTACCGCGCGATGCTGGCCGACCTCGGCGCCCCTGGAGACGTCGACGCCCACGACGTGTCGTCGCTGCGGCGCTGCGTCTCCGCCGGCGAGAACCTGCCCGCCGCCACCTGGCACTCCTGGTACGAGCGGACCGGACTGCGGCTGATCAACGGCATCGGCGCCACCGAACTGCTCCACATCTTCATCTCCGCCGCCGACGAACAGGTCCGCCCCGGCAGCACCGGCGTCCCTGTCCCCGGCTGGCACGCGCGCGTGCAGGACGCGGACGGCGCACCCGTGCCCGACGGCGAGCCGGGACTGCTCGCCGTGCGCGGCCCGATCGGCTGCCGCTACCTCGCCGACCCGCGACAACAGCAGTACGTGCGCGACGGCTGGAACATCACCGGCGACACCTACATCCGCGAGGCCGACGGCTACTTCCGCTATGTCGCCCGCGCCGACGACATGATCATCTCGGCCGGGTACAACATCGCAGGCCCCGAGGTCGAGGAGGCGCTGCTGCGCCACCCGGACGTGGTCGAGGCGGCGGTCGTGGGCCGGCCCGACGAGCGCCGGGGGCAGGCGGTCGTCGCGTTCGCCGTGCTGCGGGAGGGCGCCCGGCGCGACACGGAGGCGTTGCGCGCCTTCCTCAAGGAGGAACTGGCACCGTACAAGTGTCCGCGCGAGTTCGTCCTGCTGGACGCGCTGCCGCGCACCGCGACCGGGAAGCTGCAGAGATTCAGGTTGCGTGCAAGCGGTTACACCGATGGTGACCAGCACTGATGTCGAAGACCTAAGATGATCAACGTGTCCGATCAGCCCGCACCTCGGTCTCTCATCGTCACGCTCTACGGCGCGTACGGCCGCTTCGCGCCGGGCCCGGTGCCCGTCGCCGAGCTGATCCGGCTGCTCGCCGCCGTCGGCGTCGACGCGCCCTCCGTACGCTCCTCGGTGTCCAGGCTCAAGCGACGCGGACTGCTGCTGCCGGCCCGTACGGCGCAGGGCTCGGCCGGCTACGAACTCTCCGACGAGGCACGGCAGTTGCTCGACGACGGCGACCGGCGCATCTACACCACGACGCCTCCCGCGGACGACGGCTGGGTACTGGCGGTGTTCTCCGTCCCGGAGTCGGAGCGGCAGAAGCGGCACGTACTGCGGTCCCGGCTCGCCGGGCTGGGCTTCGGCACGGCGGCGCCCGGGGTGTGGATCGCGCCGGCACGGCTGCACGACGAGACCCGGCACACCCTGCGCCGCCTGCGCCTCGATCCGTACGTCGACCTCTTCCGCGGCGAGCATCTGGGTTTCGCGCCGACCGTCGAGGCCGTCGCCCGCTGGTGGGACCTGGCGGCCATCGCCAAGGAGCACGAGACGTTCCTCGACCGCCACGCGCGCGTACTGCACGCCTGGCAGCAGCGGTCGGACACCCCGCCGCAGGAGGCCTACCGCGACTACCTCCTCGCCCTGGACTCCTGGCGTCACCTGCCCTACACGGACCCGGGCCTGCCCGCCCGGCTGCTGCCTGCGGACTGGCCGGGCACCCGGTCGGCGGCCGTGTTCCACGAGCTGCACGAGCGACTGCGGGACGCGGGGGCGGAGTTCGCCGGGGTGTGAGCCTGCTCAAGAGCGCCGGGCCCCTGAGCTCCGGCGCCCGCCGCGTCATCTCCTGAGCACCGGGCGCGCCGCTCAGTCAAACCCCAGGTTCCTGGACCGCTCCTCTCAGCTTCCCTGCCTACCGTTCGACGGGTTGTCCGCCGGTGAGGAAAGAGGACAGTCGCGCATGAGCACCACGCCAAGGGCCATCACCCCGAGGGCTCAAGGGGCCACCGTCCGGCTCACGGGACTGCCGAGCGCGGGAAAGACGACGATCGCCCGTTTCCTGGGCGACCGGCTGCGGTCCGAGGGGCACCGCGTGGAGCTCCTCGACGGCGACGAGTCACGCCGTTTCCTCTCCGCCTGACTCGGTTTCTCGCGCGCCGACCGCAACACCGACGTGCAGCGCATCGGCCTCGTCTCGGATGTCCTGGCACGCAACGGCGTCCTGTCGGTCGTCCCCGTCGTCGCGCCCTACGCCGACAGCCGCGAGGCGGTGCGCCTGCGGCACGAGAAAAGCGGGACGCCGTACATCGAGGTGCATGTCGCGACCCCGGTCGAGGTGTGCAGCGCGCGGGACGTGAAGGGCCTCCACGCCCGGCAGGCCGCGGGCGAGCTGACCGGGCTCACCGGAGTCGACGACCCGTACGAGGCGCCGGTCGACCCCGCCCTCGTGCTCACGACGCACGAGCGGACGCCGCTGGAATCCGCGGACGCGGTGTACGCGGTGCCGGCGGAACGAGGGCTGGTATGAGGGCGACGACTGCGGAAAGGCTCCTTCATCGGGACGCCGACCGTCGGGATGGCGGATCTCAACTCATAAGTGTCAGGCGGGGTTTGGGGGCGTCGGTGCGTCCGGTGCGCGGGGGTCGGCTGCCTGCCCGGTAGGGCGTCGGCCAGTCGACGCCCGGGCCGGCATAGCCCTGCTCGGCCGCCGCGTGCAGGGTCCAGTTGGGGTCGTGGAGGTGGGGCCGGGCGAGCGCGCAGAGATCGGTGCGGCCTGCCAGGATCAGCGAGTTGACGTCGTCCCAGGAGGAGATCGCACCGACCGCGATCACCGGGACGCCCACCTCGTGCCGGATACGGTCCGCGAACGGCGTCTGGTACGAGCGTCCGAAGTCGGGCCGTTCCTCGGCCACCACCTGTCCGGTCGACACGTCGATCGCGTCGGCACCGTGCTCGGCGAAGGCACAGGCCATCTCGACGGCGTCGTCGGCCGAAGTCCCGCCCTCTGCCCAGTCGGTGGCGGAGATGCGCACGGTCATCGGCCGTTCCGCCGGCCACACTTCGCGGACCGCGTCGAAGACCTCGAGCGGGAAGCGCAGCCGTTCGGCGAGTGAGCCTCCGTAGGCGTCGGTGCGGCGGTTGGTCAGCGGGGAGAGGAAGCCGGACAGCAAGTAGCCGTGTGCGCAGTGCAGTTCGAGCAGGTCGAAGCCGGAGCGGGCGGCCCGCGAGGCTGCGGAGGTGAACTGCTCGCGCAGGTCGGTGAGTTCGGCTCGGGTCAGTTCGCGGGGCACCTGGCTTTCCGGCTTGTAGGGCAGTGGGGAGGCGGCCACGAGCGGCCAGTTGCCGTCGGGCAGGGGCTCGTCCATGCCCTCCCACATCAGCTTTGTGGATCCCTTGCGCCCGGAGTGGCCGAGCTGGACGCCGATCGCTGTGCCCGGGGCCCTCTCGTGCACGAAGTCGGTGATCCGCCGCCAGCCGTCGGCCTGCCGGGCGGTGTAGATGCCGGTGCAGCCGGGGGTGATGCGTCCCTCGGGGGACACGCACACCATCTCGGTCATCACCAGCCCCGCCCCGCCGAGAGCGCGGGCGCCGAGGTGGACGAGGTGGAAGTCGCCGGGGAGACCGTCCACCGCCGAGTACATGTCCATGGGCGAGACGACGACGCGGTTGCGCAGGGTCAGGCCCCGCAGCCGGAACGGGGTGAACATCGGGGGCGTCCCGGGCGGGCAGCCGAACTCCCGCTCCACGGCCTCGGTGAAGTGCGGGTCGCGCAGCCGGAGGTTGTCATGGGTGACGCGGCGGCTGCGGGTGAGCAGGTTGAAGGCGAACCTTCGGGGCGGCTGATCGAGGTAGAGGCCGAGGTTCTCGAACCACTCCAGGCTGGCGCGGGCGGCCCGCTGGGTGGAGGCGACGACAGGCCTGCGCTCCTCTTCGTAGGCGGTCAACGCCGTTGGGAGATCGGGGTGTTCCTCCAGGCAGGCGGCCAACGCGAGCGCGTCCTCGACGGCGAGTTTGGTGCCGGAGCCGATGGAGAAGTGGGCGGTGTGCGCGGCGTCGCCCAGCAGGACGATGTTGTCGTGCGACCAACGCTCGTTGACGACCGTGCGGAACGTGGTCCAGGTGGAGTCGTTGGACTTGAGAGGACGTCCGCCGAGCGCGTCCGCGAAGATCTTGGCGCAGCGCTCGACCGACTCCCGCTCGTCGAGTTCGTCGAAACCGGTTGCCCGCCAGACCTCTTCGCGCATCTCGACGATCACCGTGGAGGCGTCGAACTGACGCTGCGGCCCGGAGGGCCTCGTCGAGGGGTGGTGGTCGGGCGACGGGCGGGAATACGGGTAACCGTGCAGCTGCATCACGCCGTGCTCGGTCTCGGCGATCTCGAAGCGGAAGGCGTCGAAAGCGAAGTCGGCGGCGAGCCATATGTAACGGCAGCGGTGGCTGACCACGCGGGGCCGGAAAACATGCGCGTACGCCTCACGGGTCGTGCTGTGCACGCCGTCCGCGGCGATGACGAGGTCGTACTTCTCCGCCAGCCATGCGGGGTACGGCGCCTCCACGTGGAAGCGCAGGTCGACGCCGAGGGAGCGGCAGCGTTCGTGCAGGATCTCCAGGAGCCTGCGCCGGCCCAGGGCGGCGAAGCCGTGTCCTGAGGAGGTGTGGCGGACGCCGCGGTGGACGATGTCTATGTCGTCCCAGCGGACGAAGTCCCGTTGGAGAGCCGCGTAGACGACCGGGTCGGCGTGTTCGATGCCGCCCAGGGTCTCGTCGGAGAGAACCACCCCGAAACCGAAGGTGTCGTCGGGAGCGTTGCGTTCCCAGAGGGTTATCTCCCGGGACGGGTCGAGCCGTTTCAGCAACGCCGCGGCGTACAGTCCGCCGGGGCCGCCGCCGATGATCGCGACTTGCAGGGGCTGGTTCGTCGTCCCTTGAGTCGGCACACTCATCGCCCCCTCCATTTGGGAGGTCGCTTCTCCGTGAACGCCGCGTGGAACTCGGCGTAGTCCTCGCCGTTCATGAGCAGAGCCTGGGTGGCGGCGTCCAGTTCGACCGCTGCCGCCAGCGGCATGTCCAGCTCGGCCGTCAGCAGCGCCTTCGTCTGGGCGTACGCCAGTGCGGGGCCGTCGGCCAGGCGGCGGGCGAGCTCCTGGGCGCGTTCGTCGGCCCGGCCCTCCTCGGTCAGTTCGCTGATCAGGCCGATCCGCTCGGCCTCGGGGGCGCGGACCGGTTCGCCGAGCATGAGCAGCCGGGTGGCGTGGCCGAGGCCGACGACCCGGGGCAGGAGGTAGGCGGCGCCCATGTCCCCGCCGGAGAGACCGACGCGGGTGAAGAGGAACGCGAAGCGGGCGCTGGGGTCGGCGACCCGGAAGTCCGCGGCCAGGGCGAGGACCGCGCCGGCCCCCGCCGCGACTCCCTGCACGGCCGCGATCACCGGGAACGGGCACTCCCGTACGGCCCGCACGACCTGGCCGGTCATCCGGTTGAAGTCGAGGAGCTGGGCGGTGTCCATGCCTAGGGTGGCGCCGATGATCTCGTCGACGTCTCCCCCCGAGCAGAAACCGCGGCCTTCGCCGGACAGCACCAGGGCGCGGACCGACCGCTCCCGGGACAGCTCGGCGAGCAGGTCGCGCAGGTCGGCGTAGGCGCCGAAGGTGAGGGCGTTGAGTTTCTCGGGACGGGCCAGGGTGACGGTGGCGATGCCGTCGGTCTGCTCGACGCGCAGATGGCTCCAGTCGGAGGTGCGGGCGGCGGAGCCGGTGAAGGGACTCATCAGGGCGGCCTCCTCGACAGTCACCTTCGAAGTTATCACCCTCTCGTGACTGTCGTCATGAGTGCGCGATAGCCCGGCCGGGCAGAATCGCTGTGCAACCGCATGTCACGGGATGAGATGTCACCGCACGGCATGCCCCCGTCACACACGTCACCGGTCGTCAATAACGCGGTAACAACGGGATCAGGTGCGCGAGTGGGACCGTTCACCCGGGTAAGCCATCCGGTAGCGGGACCGACAGTCCCGTGCGGCACCCACTGAGCGCCTCGCCGGAGGCCGCCGTACCATTCCTAAAGTTGAAAGCAGGACCGCCTGATGTCGATCACAGGAACCTGCGCCATGAACGGACTCACCTTGCACGAACGCCCCACCGATTCGGCCGCCTCCTGGCGTATCGCACTGCCGCACTCCGCCGCGGCCGTGCCGGTGGCGCGCGCTCTGGTCCGTACGGCGCTGGCCGAGCTGAAGCACGGGGCGGACAGCGACACCGCGGAGCTGCTCACCGCAGAGCTGGTGGCGAACGCCGTGGAGCACACCGCCGGGGACGCCCCCATAGAGCTGGTGGTGGAGCTGCAGCCGACCGGCTGCCAGGTCGAGGTGCACGACCCCGACCCGGTGCCGCCCGGCGACCTGACCCGGCCGTCCGGCGAGGAGCCCGACCCCTGGCAGGAGCACGGGCGCGGGCTGCTGCTGATCCGCGCCCTCAGCTCGTCCTGCGGGCACCGGCCCACGGAACAGGGCAAGGCGGTGTGGTTCAGGCTGGCCGCGGTTCCGCCGCAGTGGCGTCCGCGTTCGTTGTGAGACCGGTTTCCGGCCCGCGGACGGTCAGCCCAGGGTGGCGACCAGCACGGCCTTGATCGTGTGCAGCCGGTTCTCCGCCTCGTCGAAGACGACCGAGTGGGCGGACTCGAAGACCTCGTCCGTCACTTCCAGGGAGTCCAGACCGTGGCGCTCGTGGATCTCCCGGCCGACCTTGGTGTCGAGGTCGTGGAAGGCCGGGAGGCAGTGCATGAACTTGACCTCGGGATTGCCGGTGGCCCGCAGGACGTCCATGGTCACCGCGTACGGGCCGAGGGCGGCGATCCGCTCGTCCCACACCTCCTTGGGCTCGCCCATGGAGACCCATACGTCGGTGGCGACGAAGTCGGCGCCGAGCACGCCCTCCGTCAGTGACTCGGTGAGCGTGACCCGGGCCCCGCTGGTCGCGGCGAGCTCGCGGGCCCGGTCGACGACCTCCTGGGCGGGCCAGTAGGCCTTCGGGGCGACGATGCGCACGTCCATGCCGAGCAGGGCGCCGGTGACCAGGTAGGAGTTGCCCATGTTGAAGCGGGCGTCGCCGAGGTAGGCGAAAGCGATGTCCGTAAGCGGTTTCTCGCAGTGCTCGATCATGGTCAGCACCTCGGCGAGCATCTGGGTGGGGTGCCAGTCGTCGGTGAGACCGTTGTAGACGGGGACACCCGCGTGCGCGGCGAGTTCCTCGACCTTTTGCTGGCTGTCCCCGCGGTACTCGATGCCGTCGTACATCCGGCCCAGCACGCGCGCGGTGTCCTTCACGGACTCCTTGTGGCCGATCTGCGAGCCGGAGGGGTCGAGATAGGTGGTCGAGGCGCCTTGGTCGGCGGCGGCGACCTCGAACGCGCAACGGGTGCGCGTCGAGGTCTTCTCGAAGATCAGCGCGATGTTCTTCCGGCTCAGGTACTGAACCTCGGTCCCGGCCTTCTTGGCGGCCTTCAGTTCGGCGGCCAGTTCGATCAGGCCGCGGAACTCCTCCTCCGTGAAGTCCAGCTCCTTGAGGAAATGGCGGCCGGCGAGGGCGGTCGGGACTGTCGCCATGGGGCGCTCCAGAAGTGCGGTGACGAAATGCAGTGCGAGGTGTGACTGCAGTGACAGGGACCCTCGGAAGTCTATACGAAGCTCGGCATTTTTATACAGACACTTGTTCGTAAGGCATCCGTACGTACAGACACCCTCCTTCACTCCCTTCGCCTATACGGCACTCCGCTCGACCGGACAGCTCATACAGCGCGGCCCGCCCCGCCCCCGGCCCAGTTCACTGCCCGGGATCTCGATCACCTCGACGCCCTGTTTGCGCAGGTGGGTGTTGGTGGTGACGTTGCGCTCGTAAGCGACGACGACACCGGGCTCCACGGCCAGGACATTGCAGCCGTCGTCCCACTGCTCACGCTCTGCCGCGTGGACGTCCTGGGTGGCCGTGAGCACACGGATCTCGCTGAGACCGAGGGCGGCGGCGATCGCGCGGTGCATGTGCTCCGGCGGATGGTCGGTGACCTTCAACTCCTTCTCGCCGACGCCCGGTTCGATGGTGTACGAGCGGAGCATGCCGAGGCCCGCGTACTGGGTGAAGACATCGGCGTCGACCATCGTCATCACCGTGTCCAGGTGCATGAAGGCGCGCCGCTTGGGCATGTCGAGGGCCACGATGGTCTCGGCGGAGCCCGCGGCGAACAGCTTGTGGGCGAGCATCTCGACGGCCTGCGGGGTGGTGCGCTCGCTCATGCCGATCAGCACGGCGCCGTTGCCGATGACGAGGACGTCGCCGCCCTCGATGGTGGACGGATAGTCGGCCTGCCCCTCGGACCAGACGCGGAACGTTTCGCCACGGAAGAGGGGGTGGTGCCGGTAGATCGCCTCGAAGTGGACGGTCTCGCGCTGCCTGGCCGGCCAGCGCATGGCATTGATGGCGACGCCGTCGTAGATCCAGGCGGAGGTGTCCCGGGTGAAGAGATGGTTCGGGAGGGGGTCGAGGAGGAAGTCGTCGAGGTCCATCACATGGAAGCGCACGGAGGTCGGCTCGGGATGCGCTTCCAGGAACTCCCGCTTGGTCATGCCGCCGACGAGCGCCTCCACGAGTTCCGGAGCGGGGAGGGCCTCGAAGGCGGCACGGAGATGATCGGTGGCGAGCACCCCGTACTCCTTCTCGTCGAAGACGCGGTCCAGGACGAGCGCTCTGGCCACCGGGATCTCCAGGGCCTCGGTGAGCAGGTCGCCGAAGAGGTGGACGGCGACGCCACGATCGCGCAGCACGTCGGCGAACCCGTCATGCTCGGCGCGCGCCCGGCGCACCCACAGCACATCGTCGAAGAGAAGGGCGTCCTTGTTACTGGGGGTGAGCCTTTTGAGCTCGAGATCCGGCCGGTGCAGGATGACGCGGCGCAGCCGCCCGGCCTCGGAGTCGACTTGGAATCCCATGACTCCATCCTGACCATCGGAGACCGCATTCACCCGCCGCCGGACCGTTTCCGCACAGTCTTGTTTCCGAGCCCGCCTCTGATCCTGTTTCCGGGGGTGCTTCCGATCCTGTTTCCGGGGGTGCCTCCGATCCTGTTTCCGGGGCTGCTCGCGGGCTTGCGCCACTCCCCCTTCTCGTCCTCTTGACGACAAGACCGTTTCTGACTATCGTCTTCTTATCGTCGTAGTGACGAAAAATGGGGACGAGGGGGGTCCATTCATGGCCGACATCACGCGGCGCCTGGGCTGGCGTCATCTGCGCGGAGCTCCGACGGCGCACGTGCGCCACCACCGCTCCGGCAAGCTGGTGCACGACGGGCCGGGACTCAGCTTCTGGTTCCGTTCGCTGAGCGCCGCGCTCTCCGAAGTTCCGGTCGACGACCGGGAGTTGGCCATGACCTTCCACGCCCGCACGGTCGACTTCCAGGATGTGACGGTGCAGGCGACGGTGACCTACCGGATCAGCGATCCGGCCGTGGCCGCCGCCCGCCTCGACTTCTCCGTCGACCCCGACACCGGGGTGTGGCGCAGCGCGCCCCTGGAGCAGCTCGGCACCCTGCTGACCGAGACGGCACAGCAGCACGCGCTGGACGTCCTCGCGCGCACGTCACTGTCGTCTGCGCTGGTGGACGGTGTGACGGCGGTCCGGGAACGGGTCGCGGCGGGGTTGGCGGCGGAGCCGCGGCTGCCGTCCACCGGCATCGAGATCGTCGCCGTCCGGGTCGTCGCGCTGCGTCCGGAGCCGGAGGTGGAGCGGGCGCTGCGCACGCCGGCCCGGGAGCAGATCCAGCAGGAGGCCGACCGGGCGACGTACGAGCGGCGGGCGGTGGCGGTCGAGCGGGAGCGGACGATCGCCGAGAACGAGCTCGCCAGCAAGATCGAACTGGCCCGCCGTGAGGAGCAGTTGGTCGAGCAGCGCGGTACCAACACCCGTCGTGAGGCGGAGGAGAGCGCGGCCGCTGACAAGGTGCGGGCGGAGGCGGAGGCGAGCCGGAGCGTGCGGCTCGCGGAGGCGGAGGCCGCGCGGGCGGTGAAGCTGGCGGAGGCGGAGGCCTCGAAGCAGGTGCGGCTGGGGGACGCCGAGGCGCAGCGCACGGAACGGTTGGCCCAGGCCGAGGCAGCCCGTACGGTCCGGCTCGCGGAGGCCGAAGCGACCCGCTCGGTCCAGCTCGCCCGCGCCGAGGCCGAGGCCGCGCGCGAGGTCGGCGAGGCGCGGGCCCAGGCACAGGCGGCCTGGCTGCGAGTGCACGGGGACGTCGACGTGGCGACCCTGCACGCCCTCACCGGGACGCGCCTCGCGGAGAATCTGCCGCACATCGACAGTGTGACGATCTCGCCGGACGTCCTGACCGGGCTCCTGTCGAGGCTCGGCGGCGGGGAACGGGAATGAGTCTCGCCCCGCGGGCCGTGCTGGTCCATCGCACCACGGAGTACGAGGAGTTGGTGGCCCGGCACGGCACGCACGGCCAGGCCGCCTTCTTCCTCTCCTCGCGGGGCCGGGACATCGAGGAGGTCGCCGAGCGCCACCGCCGCACGAGGCGGGCGCTGGCGGAGGTCACGGCGGCCATTCCGTTGACGTGGCGTCAGACGAGGCTGGAGCGGGCGGACTTGGACCGCTTTCTCTTCGCGCCCAAGGACGTGATCGTCGTGGTCGGCCAGGACGGACTGGTGGCGAACGTCGCCAAGTACCTGGCGGGCCAGCCGGTGTTGGGCATCGACACGGATCCTGGCCGCAATCCGGGCGTCCTGGTGCGGCATCGGCCGGGGGACGCCCGGGTGCTCCTGCCCTCCGTGCTCGCCGCCGGCACCGGCATGACCGAGCTGACCATGGTCGAGGCGGTCGCCGACGACACCCAGCGGCTGCTGGCCCTCAACGAGATCTACCTGGGCGCCCCCGGCCACCAGACCGCCCGCTACCGCCTGGGCCTCGACGACGACAGGGGTGTCGTCGAGGCCCAGGCATCCTCCGGGGTGCTGGTGGGCACGGGCACGGGGGCGACCGGGTGGATCCGTTCGGTGTGGCAGGAACGGGGCGGCGGTGGCAAGGGCGACGGGGGCCTGCGGCTGCCGGGCCCGACGGAGGAGCGACTGGTGTGGTTCGTGCGGGAGGCGTGGCCGTCGCCCGCGACCGGTACCTCGCTGGTCGCGGGCGAGCTGGCGGCCGGCGGGCGGCTGAGCCTCACCGTGGAGTCGGAGCGGCTCATCGCCTTCGGGGACGGCATCGAGAGCGACGCGGTGGAGCTGACGTGGGGGCAGACGGTACGGGTGGGAAGGGCGGGGACGGCACTGCGGCTGGCGGGCTGAGCCGTCCCCGCCGGGCGAGGACGAGCGGGATGAACATGAGCCGTCCTCGCACCTCCTGGAACTCCGTGCCCCGCCCAGCCGGACGAACGCGGCGCAGCGCAGTGCCTGCCCCGCCGCGTCGAACGGCTCGTCCGCGGTACCAGTACCGGGACTGGTACCGGTAACGTGACTGGTACCGGTAACGGGACTGGTACCGGTTACAACCTGGGGTCGACCGGTTCCGACTCCAGGGCCAGCACTCCGAACACCGCTTCGTGGACCCGCCACAGCGGCTCGCCCTCCGCCAGCCGGGCCAGCGCCTCCAGACCGAGCACGTACTCGCGGATCGCGAGCGAGCGCTTGTGGTTGAGGAAGCGGCCGCGCAGGCGGGTGAGGTTGTCGGGGCGCGTGTACTCCGGGCCGTAGATGATCCGGAGGTACTCGCGGCCCCGGCACTTGATGCCGGGCTGGACCAGTCGGCCCTCTGCGCTGCGCACCAGCGCGCCCAACGGCTTGACGACCATGCCCTCGCCGCCCCGGCCGGTCATCTCCAGCCACCAGTCGACGCCGGCCTGGACCGACTCGGGGTCGGCCGTGTCGACGTAAAGCCGGCGCGTGGTCTGCAGCAGGCCGGTCGGGTCGTGCTCCACCAGCCGGTCGAGCAGCGCCAGTTGGCCGTCATGGGGCAGATCCGCGAGGCTGCGGCCCTGGACCGCGAGGATCTGGAACGGGGCCAGGCGTACGCCGTCCAGGCCGTCCGTGGTCCAGCAGTAGCGCCGGTAGGCCTCGGTGAACGCCGTTGCCGCATCGGCCCGTTCACGCTGGCGCGCGAGCAGGTCGGACACGTCGACGCCACGGTCGGCCGCACCCTGGAGTGCGGCCAGTGCGCCCGGGAACACCGCCCCGGACGCGGCGCCGACGGCCGCGTACTGCGATCGCAGCAGACCGGCGGCCTTGAGCGACCACGGCATCAACTCGGCGTCCAACAGCAGCCAGTCCGTGTCGAGTTCGTCCCACAGACCGGCCTCGCCGACCGCCGTCCGCACCCGGTCGAGTATTTCCTCCGTCACCGACTCGTCGTCGAAGAACGGGCGGCCGGTGCGGGTGCAGAGGGAGCCGGTCGGGCCGTCCACGCCGAACCGCTTACGCGCTGTTTCCGCGTCGCGGCAGACCAGGGCCACCGCCCGCGAGCCCATGTGCTTCTCCTCGCACACGACCCGCGCCACACCGTCGGCTGCGTACTGCGCGAACGCCTCCGCCGGGTGCTCCAGGTAGCCGTCGACGTGCGAGGTGGCCGTGGGCGCCATCGTCGGCGGGAGATACGGCAGCAGGCGCGGGTCCACCGCGAAGCGGCTCATCACCTCCAGGGCAGCGGCCGCGTTCTCCTCACGGATCGAGACGCGATTGTGTCCTTCGTAACGGGTTTCGACGATGCGTCGGCCGTTGACGTCCGCCAGGTCCAGCGGACGACCGTCGTGTCCGCCCGGCGCGTCCGTCTTCAGCGGCCGCGCCGGCTCGTACCAGACCTGCTCCGCCGGTACGTCGACCAGCTCGCGCTCCGGCCAGCGCAGCGCGGTCAGCTTGCCGCCGAAGACGGCGCCGGTGTCCAGGCAGATGGTGTTGTTCAGCCAGGTCGCCTCGGGGACCGGGGTGTGGCCGTAGACGACGGCCGCCCGGCCCCGGTAGTCCTCCGCCCACGGGTAGCGCACCGGCAGGCCGAACTCGTCGGTCTCGCCGGTCGTGTCGCCGTAGAGGGCGTGCGAACGGACCCGGCCGGAGGTGCGGCCGTGGTACTTCTCGGGCAGACCGGCGTGGCAGACCACCAGCTTGCCGCCGTCGAGGACGTAGTGGCTGACCAGTCCGTCGATGAACTCCCGCACCTCGGCGCGGAACTCCTCGGTCTCCGTCTCCATCTGCTCGATGGTCTCGGCGAGGCCGTGGGTGTGCTGAACCTTGCGGCCCTTGAGGTAACGGCCGTACTTGTTCTCGTGGTTGCCGGGGACGCAGAGGGCGTCGCCGGACCTGACCATCGACATCACGCGGCGCAGAACGCCCGGGCTGTCCGGGCCCCGGTCGACCAGGTCGCCGACGAAGACGGCCTGGCGGCCTTCCGGGTGCGCGCCGTCGACGTAGCCCAACTTGCCCAGCAGGGACTCCAGTTCAAAGGCACAGCCGTGGATGTCGCCGATGACGTCGAAGGGGCCGGTGAGGTGGGTCAGGTCGTTGAAGCGCTTCTCGGTGACGATCGAGGCGTTCTCGACGTCCTCGACGCCCCGCAGGACGTGCACCTTGCGGAAGCCCTCGCGCTCCAAGTGGCGCAGGGAGCGACGGAGTTCGCGAGTGTGGCGCTGAATGACCCGGCGGGGCATGTCGGCGCGGTCGTTGCGGCCCGCGTTGCGTTCGGCGCACACCTCCTCCGGCACGTCCAGCACGATGGCGATGGGCAGGACGTCGTGCTGCTTGGCCAGGTCGATCAGCTGCCGGCGGGCGTCCTGCTGGACGCTGGTCGCGTCGACGACCGTGCGCCGGCCGGCCGCGAGCCGCTTGCCCGCGATGTAGTGCAGGACGTCGAAGGCGTCCCGGGTCGCGCTCTGGTCGTTCTCGTCGTCGGAGACCAGACCTCGACAGAAGTCGGAGGAGATGACCTCGGTGGGCTTGAAGTTCCGGCGGGCGAAGGTGGACTTGCCCGACCCGGACGCGCCGATGAGCACGACGAGGGAGAGGTCGGTGACGGGCAGCACGCGGCCCTGCTCCATGGAAACCTGATTCTCGGTCATGCTGCCTTCTCCTCCTTCTCGTTCGCCTTGTTCTTCTGGTTCGTCTCGTTCGCGGGCTTCATGCGGAACACGGCCATCTGGGTGGGCGGGCCGACCTCGGGGTCGTCGAGGCCCACGGGGACGAACTCGACCTCGTAGCCGTGCCGTTCGGCGACGCCGACCGCCCAGGCGCGGAATTCCTCGCGGGTCCACTCGAAGCGGTGGTCGCCGTGCCGGACGTGGCCGGCCGGGAGGGTCTCCCAGCGCACGTTGTACTCGACGTTCGGGGTCGTCACGAGGACGGTCCTCGGGCGGGCCGAGCCGAACACCGCGTACTCCAGGGCGGGCAGCCGCGGCAGGTCGACGTGTTCGACGACCTCGCTGAGGACGGCGGCGTCGTAGCCCTTGAGACGGGTGTCGGTGTAGGCCAGCGAGCCCTGGAAGAGCTGGACGCGGGAGGCCTGCCGCTCCCCCATGCGGTCCAGCTTCAGACGGCGCGAGGCGATGGTGAGCGCACGCATCGACACGTCGACGCCGACGATCTCGGTGAAGCGCGGGTCCTTCAGCAGCGCCTGCACCAACTGGCCCTGGCCGCAGCCGAGATCGAGGACGCGGGCGGCCCCGGACGCGGTCAGCGCCGTGACGATCGCCTCGCGGCGCAGCACGGCCAGCGGGGTCGGGCGCTCCTCCGTCTCGGCCTCCGCCGCGACCGCGTTGTCGATCTCCTCGACCTCGCTGTCGTCGGCCTCGGCGAGCCGGACCAGCTCCAGCCGCTCCATCGCCTGCCGGGTCAGTGACCAGCGGCGGGACAGGTAACGGCTTGTGATCAGTTTCTGCTGGGGGTGGTCGGACAGCCAGCCCTCACCGGCGCGAAGCAGCTTGTCGACCTCGTCGGAGGACACCCAGTAGTGCTTGGCGTCGTCGAGGACGGGCAGCAGGACGTACAGGTGCCGCAGGGCCTCGGCGAGAGTGAGCGTCTGCGATTCCAGAACGAGGCTCACATAGCGCGAGTCGCCCCACTGGGGGAACTCCGTGTCCAGGGCCACCGGTTCGGCGCTCACCGTCCAGCCGAGCGGCTCGAAGAGGGCTCGTACGAGGTCGGGGCCGCCGCGGGCGGGCAGCGCGGGCACCTCGACCCGCAACGGCCTGGCCTGCGCGGGGAGTTCGGGCTTGGCGGCGCACACTCCGCGCATCGCGCTGGAGAACACGCCGCTGAGTGCGACCGCGAGCAGCGAGGAAGCGGCGTACGGGCGGTCGTTGACGTACTGGGCGAGGGCGGCGTCGGGAGCGCCGCCGCGGCCCTTGCCCTTGCCGCGCCGGACCAGCGCCACCGCGTCCACCTCCAGCAGCAGCGCCGCCGTGCAGCGCTCGGCGTCGGCCTCGGGATAGAGGACGTGCGCCCGGCCGTAGGAGGTGGAGAACGCCTGCGATTTGTCGGGATGCTTGTGCAGCAGGAAGCCCAGGTCGGTCGCGGGGCGTTCGGGGGTGCCTGTGGTGCTGATCGTCAGGAACACGGTGGGTGCCTCGAAGGGGTCGGAAGGAGCGAAAGCGCTGGTGGTGCGCTCGCGCGCCTCTCCAACGTACCGAGAAACGGTGCGCGAAGACGCGGAATTTTTCCTGGCTGCCGTAGGCCTGCCCTACGGCGGCCGTGCGGCTGCCATGCGGCTGCCATGGGCTACCGCGGTTAGCGATCCGCCCTTTTCCACGCTCCGACGCCCAGCTTTCCGGTGGTGCCGAGGTCGAGGTGCGGAGTGACGATGACAGGTGCGGCACCGGTTTTCGCGCGGACGCGGACGTACGGGACGGTCACGGCGTCGAGACCGGCTTCGGTGGTGTTGCGCCAGATCAGGCCGGAGACAGCGGTTTCACCGGGTTTCAGGGTGAGCGGGCTCGGCGGGTCGTCGTAACCGGTTCCGGTGGAAATGCTGTCGCCGCCGTGGAGGATCTGCACTCCGTCGACCGGCTGGTGGTCGTCGTCCAGGAGGGTCAGTTGCGGGTAGCCGTCGAGGGAGTAGTCCTTCTTGCCGCAGTTCTCCAGGTGCAGTCCGACGACGCGCAGGCCCATCGCCGCGTCGCCCTCGTCGGCCGTGACGCGAATCCCGGAGGACGGGCAGACGTCGGGGGCGGCCGGCGCCTCGGTCGCGGGGACCTTGGTCACCTCGGCGACCTTCGCCGTCGTCACCGGGGAGGCGCCCGGGGCGAGCACGCCCGGTTCGACGGTTCCCCGCACGGTCCTGCCGGGTCCGACCGCCCGCACGGTCTCGCGCTTGCTGCTCATGACCTCGCCGTTGCTCGTCGTGAAGGTGAAGAGCACGGTGTACGTCAGCGACTCCGAGCCGTCGTTGGTGATCTCGTAGACGGCGGAGACACCGGAGTCCTCCCGGCCGGCGGAGTCGTCCGAGCCGACGGGGAGGCGGTCCGCGGGGATGGTGACCGAGGTGATCCGAACGCCGTCCACCGGAGGGTCGGTGACCAGGGTCGTGGGCGCCGCGGACGCCGCGCCGACTCCGCCGGTCGTGCCCGCGCGTTCCGTTCCGCAGGCCGTCGCCGCCGAGGCGAGGAGCAGCACGGCGGCGACGGCAGGGAGGACGGGGCCGACGGGGCCGACGGGGCCGACGAGGCCGGAACCACGGGGTCTGCGCATCCGGCCAGCTCATCAGGGCATGGTCGGGCCGACTGTGACGGAAGCCATACCTCCGGTCACAGCCGTGTCACAGATGACCTGCGGCGCGTCGCGGTTGCGGGGACGCACAGGACGTGCGGGACGCGGAAGGACGACGATGTCCGGACCCGGGACGCTCCGCATGCCTCGCCCCAGGGAGGTCGGCGCCGCCCCGGGGACGTCGGCCCCGTCCAGGGACATCGGCTCACCCCCTGGGACGCCGACCTCGCCTCAGGACGCGAGCGTCGCCTCAGGACAGTTGTGTCTGTACCTGGGCGGAGATCAGCTCGAGGTGGTCCAGGTCGTGCAGGTCGAGGACCTGGAGGTAGATCCGCCGGGAGCCGGCCTCGGCGTAGCGGCCGATCTTGTCGACGACCTCGGCGGGGGAACCGGCCAGCCCGTTGGCCTTCAGCTCGTCGACCTCGCGGCCGATCGTGGCGGCGCGCCGGGCGAGTTCCTGGTCGTCCTTGCCGACGCAGACGACGAGGGCGTTGGAGAGGGTGATCGCGTCGGCTTCGCGGCCGATCTCCTCCGCGGCGGCCCGCACCCGGCCGAACTGGCGTTCGCTGTCCTCGACCGAGCCGAACGGCATGTTGAACTCGTCGGCGAACCGGGCGGCCAGTCGCGGCGTGCGGGTCGCGCCGTTGCCGCCGATCAGCACCGGGATCTTCGCCTGTGCGGGCTTGGGCAGCGCGGGCGAGTCGGTGAGGTCGTAGTACGACCCGTGGAAGTCGAAGGTCTTGCCGAGCTCCGTGGCCCACAGGCCCGTGACGATCTCCAGCTGCTCCTCCAGGCGGCCGATCTTCTCCTTCGGGAAGGGGATGCCGTACGCCGTGTGCTCCTCCTCGAACCAGCCTGCGCCCAGGCCGAGTTCGACGCGTCCGCCGGACATCTGGTCCACCTGAGCGACCTGGATGGCGAGGACGCCGGGCAGCCGGAAGGTGCCGGCCGTCATGAGCGTGCCGAGGCGTATGCGCTTGGTCTCACGGGCGAGGCCGGCGAGCGTGATCCAGGCGTCGGTGGGGCCCGGGAGTCCGCCGGCATCGCCCATCTTCAGGTAGTGGTCCGACCGGAAGAAGGCGTCGAACCCGAGGTCCTCGGTGGCCTTGGCCACGGTGAGAAGGGTGTCGTAGGTCGCCCCCTGCTGGGGCTCGGTGAAGATGCGAAGATCCATGCCTCCATCCTGCATGCCGTCCGCCCCGTCAATCTCACCGGTCCCCCGGCCCCCGGGCTTCCCCGGTCGGGTGAAAAAGGCGCATGCCGTGCGTGGGGGGTTGCCCGGGCCAGTGACCCGCCTCCGCAGTGATCGTTGGCCGGGGCGGAGCCGGACCGCCCGGCGCCGGTGCCCGGCTGGTCAGCGCCGGGACGCCACCCGCATCGGCCCTCCTCACGGGGGGCCAGGGCCGAGGAGGCCGTCATGTCCGAAGAGACCGTGCCGCAGCAGGGTGGGGCCACCGCAGCCCAGCCGAAGGGGTTGTTGCAGCAGATGGAGGAGCTGATGGCGGCGTTGAACGCGGATCTGTCCGACCTTGAGATCAAAGCGGGTTTTTCTCGTGAGGAATCACAGGCCCCGTGACCTGGGGTGATGCCGATTTGCCTTAGCTGAATCGGCTCAATCCGGCGGGCGGAGCACGCCATGGAATCCCTGGCGAGACGGACGACCCGCCAGGGATTCCATGACCCAGGTCAGTCCCGCCACGGGAGGATCACCCGGCTGAGAGACCCGCTGTAGAGCCGGGCGCGGAGTTCGGGCGGCCAAGTGTCGACGGCGGCCTGGTCCTGCTCGGTCAGCCCCTTTCACGGGCGCAATGGAGCGCTCGGCCGCCGGGGTGCGCCTGCGGCGACGGCGGGCCCGCTTCAGCTCCGTCGCCAGCTCGGCCACGCGGTCGGTGTCCGGAGGTCCTCGGCCCGCGCGGCCGTCAACTCAGCCTTGATCGTCGTCTTCGTCCTCATCCTCCTCAAGCAGGGCGCGGGCGGCGGCGAGCACCGAGTCGGCGTCGTCGCGTGGGGGCCGCCGGGCAGACGGGCCGGGCGGCAGGGCGAGCTGAGTGACCGTCGGGGCGTCCTGCGGCTCCACGGCCACGACGCGGTACCGCAGGCCCTCCGGCCCGTCGATGAACATCACGCCGTCCTCGGTGTAGGGCGTGGGCGCGGAGGCCGGCGGCGGCAGCGGCTCCGGCGGGGCGAACTCTCCGCCCCCGACGGCCCGGAGGCGACCGGCGGCGGCCTCCAGCGCGTACTGCTGCCGGTCCTGCGGCAGGGAGACGGCGGCGAGCCCGGCCGTGATGGCCTCCACGACGTCCACCGACTCCTCGTCCACCCGGCGCTCCGAGGAGACCGTCAAGGCCTCCGGCGCGTCGGCCCCGTGGAGGCGACGGCGGGACTCGTTGAGGCCCCGGAGGACGTTGATCGCTTTCAGCTTCGTCTCGGGGTCGTCGGCACGGGCGTACTGCGCCCGCCCCCTGCGCCAAAGATCCTCCAGCTCGGCATCGCGCACGGCGACCATGGTGCCCACCACTGGCCCGAGCTGCTGCGCGATCCGCTGCTCTACGACCGCGTTGACGCGCGACTGCGACAGGCCGACCTCGGCGGCGATCTGCCGCTCCGTCAGCCGCAAGGAAGGCGATCAGGTCGGCCGTGCGCACCTTCTGTCCGCCGAGGATCCGCAGCACCGGTACAGGAAACGCGCCCCGGGCTGCGGTGACGAAGGCAGTGGTGCGGCCGATGTTGAGTGCGCGGGCCGCCTGGGTGAGCGGGACGAGTGCGGACCAGGTGCGCACCTCGTCGAGCGTGACGGGGGATTCGCCCGTGTGTGGGCCTCCGGTCGGGTCGTGACCAGCCCCACGCGGCAGAAAAAAGACCACTGCCCGTGTGTTGCCGGTCAGTGGTCGGGGTCTTGCTGCGCCCTCCCGGAGTACGTCTCCGTACGGGCAGGTTCCAGAGGATTCGGAGCCGTTCGCCAACCAGTCTGAGCTGGTCAGAGTGGTTTTGACTGAATCAGCCGGCAAGAGGCCCAGGCTCAGTCGAACTGCCGCAGCGCGGCGACGAGCTGGGGCCCTTCGGGGGCACCCCGGCGCAGCAGCAGGGCCGCCGTGCTGTGGAGTTCGTTCCAGGCATGCGGGCGGCCGACGGCGGCGGCATCCGGCACCGCCTCCAGGGCCACGGCGAGGGCCTCGGGGGCTTCCCCGGCCCCGGCGTACGCATGCGCCAGGCACGTGCGGTACCAGGTGCGGTCACGCCGGTACTCGTCCGGCAGGGCAGCCAGCCCGACCGTGAGGTGGTCGACGGCGACCCGCCATTCCCGCAGGTGCAACGCGGCCATGCCCCGCTGGAGGGTGAACCAGGTCTCGCCGTAGAAGTACATCCAGACCGGCTCGTCTTCCGGGTGCTCGGCCGCCCGGCCGATGAGCGACTGCGCCTCGTCCAGGAGCCGTTCGGCGTCGTCGCCGTCACCATTGAGGGCATGCCCCCGGGCGGCCATCTGCGCTGCCATGCCCTGGACCCCGAGTGATGTCCCAGGAGCGGACCAGCGCGCGGCCTCGGCCAGCCGGACGGCCCGGTCGCCCCGGCCACCCGACCAGGCCATGTGCGCCTTCATCGAGAGCGTGGTGGCGGCCATGTTGGCGTCTCCGGCCTCAAGGGCCCACTCGTGGGAGCGGTCGTACCAGGCGAGCGCGGCGGCGGTCTGGCCCTGGTCCTGCGCCATCCACGCGAGGAACTGGGCATGCTCGGAGGCGAGTCGGATCACCCGGTCGGCCAGTGGACCTCGGGCCCCGGCGTACAGGTCGACGACCGTACGGAGTTGCTGGCGCATGATCTCGACCAGCGGGCGCGAGCCGATCTCGTCCTCGGCCCGGCGGTGCTCGGCGAGCAGCCGGTCGAGCCAGTCGAGGGCGGGAGCGTCGACCCGGTGCGCGGAATCGACCACGGTCGTCACCCGGGTCAGCAGGTCGTCATCGGGGCCGGGGCCGGGGAGCACGAGACCGGCGACCGACTGAGCCGGGGCCAGAGCCCCCGCACGGGTGAGGTCCGCCGGGATGTCCAGGCCGGACACGATGCGCTGCCGCACCTCGACAGAGGTGACCCGGCGGTGCCCGCGTTCGATGCCGGAGACGTCGGGCTGGACCAGACCGACGCGCTCACCGAGCTTGGTCTGACTGAGACCGGTCAGCTTGCGGTACGCGCGGAAGACAGCACCCCAGTCCTCGGCCGTGACGGCTGCGATGAGCTGCGGGTGCGACCACAGGCCCGGTTGCGAGTCCCCCATGGATTTAAAGATATAGGGCCGAGCTATAGGACGGCCCAATTGTGACGGATGGGGCAGCGCACAAGGGTTGACAGGCAAGGACCCCGGCAACGGCGGACACCGTCCCGGGGCGTGGCCGACGCTTACGAGGAGCGACGACATGACCGAACCTACCGCCCGCCCGGCAGCACTGGCAGAGTCCCCGCCGACCGAGACAGACAGCTTGCCGCCGGACACGCCCCAGGTCGGGGACCTCGTGTGGGACACGTCGGCGCGGCGGATCGGCAGGGTGATGGGCCATGTCGGCCCGTACGTGCAGCTCCGGCCGCCGGGCGGGGGGCGGGAGTGGGACGCGAGGGGGCCTCTCCGGCCCGCCACGGTGGCGGAGAGCCTGTCCGCCGGTGCGGCCGTGGCGAACGCTCGGAGCCGGGGAGAGACGCCGTGAGCGCGCCGACCACGGACGACGGGGTGCTGTCGGCGGAGTGCGCGGTCGGGGCCCGGCCCGGATACGGCGCCCTGCACGATCGCTGCCGACAGACCCGGGACGTACCGCTGCCTCACTCGACCAGGATCACGCTGGTGCACCGCTGTCGCTGCTCGTGCCACGGGCGCGAGGCGAGCAAGTAGGCGAACAGCGCGGAGCCCGGCCGGGCGTCACCACCGGCCGGGCTCCGTCGTGTGTGGGGGTCAGCTCGTCCAGTCGACCTGCACCGACTCGGGGTCGACGCCCCCCGGCAGGACCCCGAGCGGACGGCCCCGCCGTCCAGGCCTCAGGGTGACCACCGCCAGCACGGCGAGGATCTTCCGCCGCCGCTCCAACGAATACGTGGCGCGCCACCACTCAAGGGCGTCATCGGGGTCAGCCTCGTGCCGCCTGACCAACTCCGGCAAGTCAACGGCGTCCAACGGGCCCGGCTCGCTGGCGGCTGCCGCCGCCGACACCGCATCGGCGATCTGCGTCTCGACGGCTGCGATCCTCTCACTGACGCGCCGGGCCGCCTCACGGTACTCGACCGGGTCGGCATCCTCACTGTCCGCGAACACCTCGGCCAGGGCGTTCAGCCGGGCGTTCAAGGTCGCGTGACGGGCGGTCAGGGCGTCTACGTCCGGGCCGTCGGCTACGGGTGACTCGGACGTCGTGAAGACCTCCCGGGCCCGCCCGGGGCGGCACAACCGCGCGATGATCAAGCGTTCCACCAAACCATCCACCGGAGCGGCGGTCCGGATCAGGTGCGCGCTGGCCGTGCACCGGTACTGCTGCCCCTGTCCGGCCCTGGCCCCGCCGGGACGGACCACTGCGCCGCAGCCTGGACGGCCGCACCGGTACAACCCGGAACCCAGGTACTTGGGCGCTCGGGCGTCGGCACTGGCGAGGTGTGCGCTGCGAGCTGGGTCGGTCAGCACCGTGCGCAGCGCGAGCCACGTGTCATGGTCGATGATCGCGTCCCACTGCGCCGGGCCCACGTCCTCGCCCTTGTGCACGACGCGTCCGGCGATCCGGGGCGAGAGCAGCACGGAGCGAAGCGTCTGGATGACCCACGGCTTGCCTCGCGGACTGGTGATCCCCCGAGCGTTCCACGCCCGGCAGATGCCCGTCAGGGTCGCGCCGCTCTGCGGGTCGGCGGCACGCGCCAGTACCGCGTCCGCCGCCTCGCGAATCAACTTCGCCTCACGCGGGTCGACACGCGGCACCTGAGGAGCCTTCCCCTTGACCGTGGGCTCAACAGCCTTGAACCCGAAGGTGCGGGGGCCGCCGTGGTGGACGCCCGCCCGGCGGTTCGCCTCCTTCTTGGCTTTCATGCGCTCGACAGAGTGCTCGACCTCGTGCGTGCTCACGCTGGCGAGGATACGGGCGACCATCCGGCCGGAGGCGGTTGCGAGATCGAGTTCGCCCTGCTTCACCGGGCGGATCAGGATGTGCGTGCGCTCCACGATCTCGATGAGCGGCTCAAGGTCCCGGGCCTGCCGATACAGCCTGTCGGTGTGCCAAACAAGCACGGCGTCGGCCTCACGGGCGGACAGCATGCCGAGCAGTTCCGCGTAGGCGGGACGCCGGGCGCGCTGGCCGCTCTTGCCGACGGCGGTGCGGTCGTCATCGACCTTGACCGCGACGACGGACCAACCGAGGTCGGCGGCGAGCTTGCGGCAGGCGTCCTCCTGCCGGGTAACCCCTTCGGCCTTGCCGGTCGGGTCGTGGGAGATGCGGGTGTAGATCACTGCGCGGAGCGGCGTGCGCTCGGTCCTGACCATGCCTCAATAATACGCTGTGATCATTATGTTGGATCTGTCGGCACTGGACGCGGATTTCCAGTCGACCGGAACGGGAGTTCCTCAGCGAACCCCAAGAGAAGAGGGCACCGCAGGCCGACGCCCCCGACCCGCGGGGCCCGGCCCCTCCCCGGGCTCCCAGGCACCGCAGGCTCCCGGACACGCAGACTCCCAGGCATCCGGGCCCTCCGGGCCCGAGGGCCTCTGGTCGCGGGCCCACGGCCCCCGGCTCCGGCCCGCCAGTCCACTGCCTCCGGTGCCCAGACCCGCCGATCCTCCGACCCCGATCCTCCGACCCCGGTGCCCCGACCGCCGGTCCTCCGACCGCCGGTCCACCGTCTACCGTTCTGCCGGTCCATGTTGGCGGGCCTTCAGTCCCCGGCCCCGGACCCGGCCGCCAGCCCGTTGATCACCCTGGCCAACCGCTCCCCTGATGACCTCGCCCTAAGGACCACCCCGACCTGACGTGACCCACGGAGCAAGGAGCACGGAGCACGGATGACGCGCCGGGGCCGGGGTGCGGCAGACCGGCGGGCGGGCCCGAGAGGCGGCCGACGGACGGCATGGTCGGGGTGCGGCAGACCGACAGCCGGGCAGGGATGAGGGAGACCGACGGTCGGGGGGCTCATCTCTCTGGTAAGGCGGCCTCTCTCTGTTCCCGTTCTTCTCTTGCGGTCAGTTTGCGTAGCATTTCGAGGACTCGGTCTCTGGATTCGTCGGCCGCGTCGATGGCCTCCATGCACTGCCAGTACGTGCTCTGCTCGTCCGCCGAACTGGCCAGGCCGACCAGGGCGATGCCGACCTCGCCGAGCAGGCCGCCCAGGTCGAGCAGGGCCCGGCGGGCGTCGTCCAGCTCGGTGAGCCGGGCGGCGAGGAGGTCCGTGGGGTCGAGGTCCGGCGCGCCCAGCACACCACAGCCCCTGCCCGCCAGCTCGGTCAGTCCGAGCGCCTCGCCGCGCAGTTCGGGCGGGCCCGAGACGGCGAGGCGACTGCCGATCGCCTGCGCCAGGGCCTGTGCCTGCCACACCTCCGTGAGTATCTCCGTCGCCTGGCTGCTGCCCGCGAGCGCGCGCCTGCTCGTCAGGATGAGCCGCACCGCGTCCATGCGCCGCCCCCGTCTGTCCCGACGTGCTGCTCGCACGTCCGCCCGAACACCCTTGTCCACTACCCAGAGTGAGGGTCTGTGGGACGAAAAGCCAGAGGAAGACCGAAATCTGTGGACAACAAATCGATTTCGGTCCGCCTGTTGACTCCGGAGAGTGAAAACGGATCGTCCGGCTCCCGCGCGATGGCGCGCGGGAGCCGCTCCCACCACGGCTGCATCTACGGCTACGGCGCCGGGAATCTGTGCTCGTTGCGGTCGATCTTCGCGTCCAGCGCCGCCAGCGGATCGATCCCGAGTACCTCGCACAGTTGCAGCAGATAGGCGAGCACGTCGGCGACCTCGTCCGTCACCCGGTGGGCCGTGTCGGGGTCGTTCATCACGCGGGCCGACTCCTCCGGCGTCAACCACTGGAAGATCTCGACCAGTTCGGACGCCTCCACGCTCAGCGCGGCGACGAGGTTCTTGGGCGTGTGGAAGGGCTGCCAGTTCCGCGCGGCCGCGAACTCGGCCAGTCGGCGTTGCAGTTTCGCCACGTCGAGGTGTTGTTCTGTCACGACCCCAGGTGTACCACCGTCACTCCGTCCGTCCGGGCGGCGAAGGAGCCGTCGCTGACCGCGCCGACGCAGCGGATGTGCCCGCGCTCGGCCATCCGGACCGCCAGCCGCACCAGTTCGGCGTGCTGCGTCGCGTCGAGGCCGCGGTCGAGGCCGTCGGCGAGCAGGGTGAGAGTCTGCATCGCGGCGGGCACCTCGCCGACCGGGTCCACGTCGAGGACGCCGGGGCCGGTGAGCAGCACCAACGCGAGGGCGACGTAACGGAGTTCGCCGTATCCCAGCCGGGCGAGTTCGGTGCGGGTGCCGTCTGCTCGGTGGAGGAGCGCGCGGACCGTGCCGTCGGTCAGCGGCTCGGCGCGCAGGTCGACGATCGGGCCGGTGGGCCGGGGGGCTCCGCCGGATCCGGCGGACAGCGCGGCCACCAGTTGCGCGTGCCGCCGTCCGCACTCCTCGCGGGTGCGCCAGAGCACGTCGGCGAGGTTGTCGCAGCCGGTGAGCAGTCGGCCGGAGCCGGTGGGGACGGGGGCGCCCATCCAGTCGGGCTGCGGATCGCAGGCGAACACGGACCGCAGGGCGACCACCATCTGTTCGGCGGCGGCGAGCACTTGCCGCTGTCCGTCGGTCTTGCCGGCCACGCGCAGCGGCAGCAGCGCGGTGCCGAGCCGGTCGTCGGGCAGCGGAGCGCGGGTCACCGGGGAGGAGCCGCCGGTGTGCCAGGCGGCCTGCACCGAGCGCCGCCCTGGATCGCGCAGGGCCGTCTCCAGCAACACGATGCCGCCCGCGCTCAGCCGCTCCCCCACGATGCGCAGCTCGGGTTCGGCCTGTACGGCGACGTCGAGCCTGACCGGCCCGCCGGGTCCGTCGGCCGTGCACCCGATACGGAACCCGCGGCGGCGCTGGGCGTCGGGCCGCGCGCCCTGGGGCACACACGCGACCGGGTCGGCGAACACCTCGCAGAGCGGGGCGCCGCCTCCGAGCCGCGCCAACGCCTCGTACGCCCGCAGCGCGCTGCTCTTGCCGCTCCCGCTGGCCCCCACGAACAGCGTGACGGCGCCCAGTGCGAACCGGGCACGCACGTGCGTCGCGAAGGCGGAGAGCCGCAGCTCGGTGACGCAGGGCCGGGTGTACCGCACCTGCGCGGGCGCCGTGCGGGGGACGTCGGCCCCGGGCGAGGCGCGTTGCTCCTCCATGGAGGCCGCCTGCGCGGGCACGGTGGGCGAGGCGTCGCCGGGCGGCGCGCCGTCGGGCGTGGTGGGAGGTTGGGGTAAGGGCGCGGAAGAGGCGAACGGCGAGGGCATATCCGGACCGTAGGACTCCGCCGCCGGACGAACCGTTCCGCCCGGGCAAGCTTCCTACGATCGGGCGACCACGACGAGACGAACGACGACGAGACGGTGTCGGCGAGCAGCCATGGCAGCCGCCCACGCCCGGCCGGACCGGGTCCCGCTCCCGCTCCCGCTCCCGCTCCCGGCGAACCGGCCGCGCCGGTCGGTCGCCGCGCGCCCTTCGCACCGAGCCGGTCGCGCCGCCGGCCCGGCGGCGGTCCGACGCCGGCCCCGTGACGGTCCGACGGCGGCCCGCCGCTCACGGGACCGGCCCCGCCGTCTCAGACCCCCGGAACCCCCGCCCCTTCCATGATCCCGCTCACCTCTGTGCCCGGTGGGGTCAGCAGGAAGACGTTGCGGTCGACCCGGTGCATGCCGCTGGACAGGCCGAAGACGACCCCGGTGGAGAAGTCCAGGACTCGCTTGGCGGTGTCGGTCTCCGCGCTCGTCAGGTCGAGCAGCACCGGGATGCCCGCCATCAGCGTCTCGGCGACCTCGCGGGCGTCCGCGAAGACGTTGACCCGCAGCACGACGAAGCGGCGCCGGGTCTCCGTCTCGTCGTCGGGCAGCGCGCGATGGTCCACCGCCGACGGCCAGGCGTCCCGGCCGCGCAACGGAACAACCTGAGCGAGCCCTTCCCATTGTTCATCGGTGACGTCGTAACGGTTCACCGGCACCCCCCGAACTGACTCGCCTTCAATGCGTGCACCAGCCAATTCTTACGCCAAGTCACCCGTTCGGCCCAACAGCGACACGGACCGCCACCGCCTCGGATGTCACACAGTGGCCTCCTGCCCCGGCCACACCGCAGTGTTGACGTCCGAGCGCACCGCGTTCACCAGCCCCGATTACGTTGTGAGACCGTGCACTTGGCAGAAGCGCCGCTGGTGACAAGGGCGGCGACGAAGCCGTCCTCACCACCCAGGCAGCCCGGGCGCTCGTCGTCGGCGACCTCGTCTACGGACAGCCCTGGCCCTGGCTCTTCGGCCACGGCGTCGCGCTCACGCCGACGATGGACGGGGCCGCCTTCGACTGACCGGCTGACTGACTGACTGACCGGCTGGCTGGCTGGCTGGCTGGCTGGCTGGCTGGCTGGCTGGCTGATCGACGCGTCAGGCGTCGGTGTCGTGCCCCGCGTCCGCCGCCGACACGACCTCGTCGACCACGGCGCGGGCCCGTCCCTCCGGCACACCCGCCGCCACGAGCGTGGCGACGGCCGTCCGCGTCCCGTCGTCCTCCAACGCGCCGGTGTTGACCTCCTCCAACAGCGCGATGTGCATGCCCTCCAGCCCGGCGCTCAGCACGGCGGGCGGCAGTTGCGTGTGGAAGACGCCGGTGCGCTGGCCCCGCGCCAGGATGGCCGTGACCTCCTCGCGGGCGGGGGCGAGGATGTCGGCCACCCGCTCGATGCCCAGGTCGCGCTGGGCCAGGGCGAGCAGCAGCCGGTAGCGGTCCCCCACCGGCCAGATCGAGCAGACGAAGTGCGCGAGCGCCCGCTCGGCCGGGTCCTCGGGGCGTGCCGCCACCGCCAGGACGGCGCGCAGCGCGTCGGACGCCTCCTGCGCGAGCGCCTCCAACAGCGCCGCCCGCCCGGGAAAGTGACCGAAGAGCGTACGCCGTACGACGCCGGAGGCCCGCGCGATCTCCTCCAGGGTGACGTCCGGATTCCGGCCGAGCTCCTGACGGGCCGTGGCCAGGATGCGAGCCCGGTTGGACCGCGAATTGCGCCGCTGCGGCTCGCGGGCCACGGAGTGGGTCACGGAAAACCTCGGTGGTTCGGTACGGACGAACGGGCACCCATTCTGGCGGATCTTCGCGACGAGGGCGACCCGGATGCGACCCGGGGACGACACGACGACGGCCCCGGGTGGTACCGCGGTACGACCCGGGCGCGAAGATTCCCCTCCGGTCCCAGCCTCCCGGCCCGAGGCGCTCGTAGCTTCAAAAACAGACACCGCGGCACCGCCCCCGCGGCCGAGTCCCAGGCAGGAAAGGCCAGGCCCACCCATGGTCGAAGCGCGCGAGCTGACGAAGCGGTACGGCGACACGACGGTCGTCGACAAGCTGGGCTTCACCGTCGAGCCCGGTGAGGTGACCGGCTTCCTCGGTCCCAACGGCGCGGGCGAGTCCACGACCATGCGGATGATCGTCGGACTGGACTCCCCCACCAAGGGCTCGGTCACGGTCAACGGGCGTGCGTACGGCGGGCACTCCGCGCCGCTGCACGAGATCGGCACCCTGCTGGAGGCGAAGTCCGTGCACCCCGGGCGCAGCGCGTTCAGCCATCTGATGGCACTCGCGTACACGCACGGCATTCCGCGGCGCCGGGTCGACGAGGTCATCGAGCCGGCCGGGCTGACCAGCGTGGCCGGCAAGCGCGTCGGCGCCTTCTCGCTCGGCATGGGGCAGCGCGGAGATCGGCACCGCGGCGGTGGCGAGCCCCGCGCGCTTGGCCCGTTCGGCGAGCCGGCGCGCGAAGAACGTCCTGCCCGAGCCGTACTCGCCGCGAATGGCGTGAAAGGCGGCCCCGTCTCGTGCCGCTGTCGTGAGGTCGTCGTCCAGGACGGACCCGAACCGGTCGAGACCTACGGCGAACAGGTCGAGCCCGCCTGTGGAACGGTGCCCCGGCGCAGCGCGTCGCGTCGATGACCGTGCGCTTCGTCTTGGCCGCAGCGACGGTGCGTTGTTGCGGGATGCCGGCGGCTACTTCAGACCCAGCATCCGTGCCGCGTTGTCCTTGAGGATCAAGGGCCGTACGTCGTTTTTGATCTCCAGCTCGGTGAAGTCGGCCATCCAGCGGTCGGGGGTGATGACGGGGAAGTCCGAGCCGAACAGCACCTTGTGCCTGAGGAAGCTGTTGGCGGCGCGTACGAGCTGGGGCGGGAAGTACTTCGGTGACCAGCCCGAGAGATCGATGTAGACGTTGGCCTTGTGGGTGGCGATGGAGATCGCGGCGTCCTGCCAGGGCACCGAGGGGTGCGCCATGACGATGGTCAGGTCGGGGAAGTCGGCGGCGACGTCGTCGAGGAGCATCGGGTCGGAGTAGCGCAGCTTGATGCCGCGCCCACCGGGGAGGCCGGCGCCGATGCCTGTCTGCCCGGTGTGGAACAGGGCGGGGACGCCGAGTTCGGCGAGGGTTTCGTAGAGCGGGTAGTGGCGGACGTCGTTGGGCTGGAATGCCTGCAGGCTGGGGTGGAACTTGAAGCCGCGTACGCCGTGTTCGGTGACGAGTCGGCGGGCACGGGCGATCGCGGCCTGTCCGGCGTGCGGATCGACCGACCCGAAGGGGATCAGTACGTCGGCATGTTCAGCGGCCTGGTCGGCGATCTCCTCGCTGGAGAGGGCCGGATGGCCGGTTGCGGCGGTGGCGTCGACCGTGAACACGACTGCAGCCATGCGCCGGGCGCGGTAGTGCTCGGCGATATGGGCGAGGGTGGGCGTGCGGTTCTCGGAGGATTTGAAGTAGGACGCCGAGGCGTCCATGAGCTCGTCGTCGAGTGAGTAGCAGCCGTGGGCGTCCTGTTCGACGTGGACGTGGACGTCGATGGCGTCCAGTGCGGTGAGTTCCATGGTGTGTTCTCTCGGTACGGGTGGCCGTCGTGGTGCTGTCACGTCAGTGCGCGGGGCGCCGGGCGGCCAGGGCGGTGAATGTGTCCAGCGATGTCGGCTCGGCCAGGGTGTCGCGGCTGACGACTTCGGACAGGGCGGCTCCCAGCAGGATCTTCTTCGCCGGCAGTTCGAGTTTCTTGCCGGTGCGGTTCCTGGGGATCACCGGCACAGGGATGATGCTGTCGGGCACATGGCGCGGGGAGAGGGCGTTCCGCAGCGCTGTCGTGATCCGCTTTCTCAGGGCATGGTCCAGCTCGGCGCCGTTGTGCAGTGCGACGAACAGGAGCAGTTCGCCGGCGCCGCCGACGGGGTCCTCCAGGTGGACGACCAGGCTGTCGTCGACTTCGGGCAGTTCTTCGACGACGCGGTAGAACTCCGCAGTGCCCAGGCGCACCCCGCCGCGGTTGAGGGTGGCGTCGGAGCGTCCGGCCACCGTACAGCTGCCCGTCGCCGCGGTGAAGCGCACCCAGTCGCCGTGGCGCCACACGCCCGGATAGGTGTCGAAGTAGGCGTCCCGGTAGCGGGAGCCGTCGGCGTCGCCCCAGAAGCCGACGGGCATCGAGGGCATGGGCTGGGTGATGACCAGCTCGCCGAGCGCGTCGGTCACCTCGTGGGCCTGCTCGTCGTAGGCGGTGGCGGCGACGCCCAGGCAGGGGCCGGAGATCTCTCCTGCCCAGACTGGCTGCAGTGGGCTGCCCTGCAGGATTCCCGTGCACACATCGGTGCCGCCGCTGCCTACGTTGAGCAGTACGCCGGGGCCGAACTGCTCGGCTACCCAGCGGAATCCCTCGAGTGGCAGGGGGCTTCCCGCGGCGCCGATCTGGCGCAGCCGGGACAGGTCGTGGTCCTTGGCCGGGGCCATGCCTTCTTTTCGGCAGGCCATCAGGAATCCGGGGCTGGCGCCCATGAGGGTGGCGCCGGTCTCCTCGGCCAGCTGCCACTGCCAGTCCAGGCCGGGGTGGAGGGGGTTGCCGTCGATCATCACGACGGAGGCGCCCACGAGCAGCCCGGAGACCAGGGAGTTCCACATCATCCACGCGGTGGTGGTGAACCACAGGATGCGGTCGCCGGGGCGCAGGTCCCAGCTCAGGGAGTGGTTTTTCAGGTGTTCCAGCAGGATCCCGCCGTGGCCGTGGACGATCGGTTTGGGTTTGCCCGTGGTGCCGGACGAGAACAGCACGCACAGCGGGTGGGCGAAGGGGACGGGGTCGAAGCCGGGGTCGGCGGGTGCGGCGAGCAGGTCCGCCCAGGCGACCGTGTCGGTGAGTTCCCCGGGCCCGTACGGTACGTGGACGGTGTGGCGCAGGGTGGGCAGGCCGGCGCGGATTGCGGCGAGTTCGTCGCGTCGGTCGATGTCCTTCGCGCCGTAGCGATATCCGGCTGTGGCGAGAAGGATGGTGGGCTCGATCTGCGAGAACCGGTCGATGACGCCGCGGGCGCCGAATTCCGGTGCGCAGCTTGCCCAGACGGCGCCCAGGCTCGCGGTCGCCAGGAACGCCACGAGGGTTTCGGGGATGTTCGGCAGGTAGGCGACGACACGGTCGCCCCTGCCGACACCGAGGCGGCGCAGACCAGTCCGGGCGCGGGCGACCTGGTCGGCCAGCTGCCGCCAGGTCAGCTCCATGGGCCCGCGGGTCTGCGATCGCGCCAGCACGGCCACGGCGTCGGGCGCGGCTCCTGCCGGCCGCAGGGCGTGTTCGGCGTAGTTGAGGGTCGCGCCGGGAAACCATTCGGCACCGGGCATGTCCCGTCGGCCGAGTACCCGGTCGTAGGGGGTGTGCGTACGGACGTCGAAGTGGTCCCAGATCGACGACCAGAAGCCTTCGAGGTCCGTGACCGACCAGTGGTGCAGGTCGTGGTAGCCGGTGAAGGCAAGATCCCGGGTGCGCTCCAGCCAGGTGAGGTAGTCACCGATCGCGGTGGCGCGGAGCACGTCGGGAGCCGGTTCGCGTAGCATCTCCGGCTCGTTCATGAGGTGACCTCCTTCGCCGGACGGAAAGGAGAGCACCCCGAGCGGTCCGGCACGGCCGGGCCGGGCTGATCCGTCCGGCTCGAGTCGGCGGCTGCGTGGAACCCGGTCACGAACAGCCTTCGCTGCTGCCGGGACAGAGCACTCTTCCGGATCGTCGGACCGGGGCGGGCGTGTGTGTTTTCCATGCGGTGGAAGCACTTTCGGGTTGTGCGGCGCGGCTGTGGGCGATGCGGGTGGCCTGGCTGCGGCTGGTCCTGCGAAGGGGGCCCGGCCGGCCTCAGGATCATGCGCCGGCCGGGGCCTGCGAGTCGGACAGGCAGGGGCCCTGCGCGCCGGCCACCCGGAGCGGGGCTGCAGGTGGCCGACTCCTGGGGCATCCGCTTGATCAGGAAGATGACCGCACCGATGCCGATGCAGGCGAGCAGCATGGTGGGGCCCGCCGCGGAGATCGCGGTGCCGCTGCCGACGAACAGGCCGACGCCGATGACGCCGCCGATGACGATCGTGTCGAGCTGGCAGACGGACAGGACCGGCTTGGGTCGCTGCGGGGTTGAGGGTGCAGGGTCGTTGGTCATCTGGGGCCCCCGGGTCGCCGGATCAGGGAAACGGCACGGGGATCACCGGGACGGTGTGGGGATCTCCGCGTCTGCGAGCCGCTGGAAGGCGTGGGCATACGCCTGAGCGGCACGGTCGAGGTCGTCCGCGTCCAGCGCGGTCGACAGATTGATCATTCCTCGCGGAGTCGTGTAGACCCCGTCGAGGAGCAGCGCGAGGTGCAGGGCGCTGAGCAGGGGGGTGGCGGTGGCCGCGCGGGCCTGTTCGGCGTCGACCGGCACGGTCGGGGTGAAGTGGACGTTGAGGATGGATCCGGCGCGGGTCACTGTGGCCGGGATTCCGGCCCCGGCCGCGGCGGCGGTGACGGCGTCGGCGAGGCGGCGTGCGGCCTGGTTCAGGCGGTCGATCGCGGGGGCGTCGAGATGCCGGAGGGTGACGGTACCGGCGGCTGCGGCGGTGAGGTGGCCGTTGAAGGTGCCGGAGTGCGCGAGGTTGCGGTCGGTGGTCGCCGCGGTCAGTCGCAGCAGCTCCTCGCTTCCGCCGATCGCGCCGATGGGCATGCCCCCACCGATGACCTTGCCCATCACGGTCAGGTCCGGGCGCAGACCGAGCCGGTTCTGCTCGCCGCCGACGGCGTTGCGCAGTGACTGCACCTCGTCCAGGACGAACAGGGCCCCGCGCTCACGGGCCAGTTCGGCAACGGCCCGCAGGAATTCCGGCCGGCCCGGGATCACTCCGCCGGCGCCGAGGAAGGGCTCGGCGAACACCGCGGCGATGTCCTCGGTGAGCGCCTCTCGTACGGCGTCGAGGTCGTTGTAGGGGACGGTGACGACATCGGGGCCGTCGGCCAGCAGCGGGGGCGCGCTGCCATGGTAGGCGCCGTCGAACAGCAGCAGTCGGCTGCGCCCGGTGGCGCGCTGGGCGAGCCGCGCGGCGAGCACCGACGCCTCGGTCCCGGAGTTGGTGAACCGTACCCGCTCCACCGACGGAATACGGGCGACGAGCAACTCCGCGAGTTCCAGCTGCAGTTCGTGCGGGCTGGGGAAGACCGCGCCTGATGCCAGTACCGCCGCGGCGGCCGTCATGGCCGGTGGATACGCGTTGCCGTGGACGAGCGAGGTGTAGTTGTTGACCAGGTCCAGGTACTCGACGCCGTCGACGTCGAGCAGCCGCGAGCCGTGGCCCTCGGCAAGGATGACCGGGTACGGCGGGAAGTAGGTGACGAACCGGGTCTCGCCGCCGGGCAGCGCCGCGACGGCCCGCTGGAAGGCGGTCGCCGACCCCGGGGTACGGGCCCGGTACTCGGCGAGCAGCGCCTCCAGCACTGCGGAGTCGCGGGTCGGGCTCGGACGGTCGGCAGGCAGTGTCGTCATGCGGTGGGGCTCGGCTTCCCGCTCGGCTTCTTCTTCAGCTCGGTCAGGGCGGCGTCGAGGAGTTCGAGCAGCAGATCGGTCTCCTGGGCGGTGACGGTGAGCGGCGGGGCGACGAGGATCGCGTCGTTGATCCCGCCGGTCGCCGGGTAGACGAGCAGTCCGGCGTCGCGGGCGGCCAGCACGGCGGCACGCGTGAGGGAGCCGACGGGCTCGCCGGGGCTGCGGGTCGCGCGGTCGCTGACCAGCTCCAGTCCCTGGAGCAGGCCGAGGCCGCGGACCTCTCCTATGACCTCGTGCCGTTCGGCAAGTTCTTCCAGGCCGGCGCGCAGCTGCTTGCCGCGCGCCGCGGCGTTCGCCACCAGATCCCTGGACTCGATGGCGTCCAGGACGGCCAGGGCCACGGCACTGCCGAGCGGGTTGCCGCCGTAGGTGTGCCCGTTGGTGACGGACGCGGTCCCGGCGGCGATGGTGTCGATGAGGTGCCGGCCGACCAGCACCGCCGACACGGGTGCGTATCCGGCGCCCATCCCCTTGCCGAGGACCACCATGTCGGGGTGCACGTCCCAGTGCTGCGCAGCCAGCATGGTGCCGGTGCGGCCCATGCCGGTCATGATCTCGTCGGCGATCAGCGGCAGCCCGCGTTCGTGGCACAGGCCGGCCAGCGCGGGCAGGTAGCCGTCGGGCGGTGTGATGGCGCCGCCTGCCGCGCCGCCGACGGGTTCGACCACCACGCCGGCCGCGGCGGAGCCGTGGGAGTCCAGCACGTGGGCCGCTCGCTCGCTCAGCAGCGCGGTGAACGACGCGTCGTCGCGGCCCTCGGCGAACCGGTAGGCATAGGGCGGAGTGAGTTCGTCGAACCCGTGCAGCAGCGCTTCGGCGGCCCAGCGGCGCTGCGGGTGGCCGGACAGCGACAGCCCGCCGAGGGTGGCGCCGTGGTAGCTCACCGCATGGGAGACGAACCTGGCCCGCTCGGGCTCGCCCCGCTCCCGCCAGTACTGCAGGGTCAGCCGCAGCGCGGTTTCCACCGCCTCGGATCCGCTGTTGCACAGGAAGACGTACGGATAGCCGGTCATCTCGCTGAGCCGGTCGGCCAGGCGCTCCGACTGCTCGCTGTGGAACGAGCCGCGGTGCGCGAAGGTGATCCGCTCGGCCTGCTCGCTCATGGTCCGCAGGATCTCCGGGTCGGCATGCCCCAGGTTCGCGGTCACCGCCCCGGAACACCCGTCGAGGTACCTGCGTCCATCGGTGTCGTGGACGAACACCCCCCGCCCGTGGCTGACGAACGGCAGCTCCTCACCGAAGGAGAACTTGATCAGTCGGCTGCCGTCGGGCCGCATGGCCGTACGGGGCGGCGAGGTGGCTGGGCGCATGCTGGACTCCTGGATCGGGTGGGGGTGAGGAAAGGAGCGACCTCGTTCATGTACATCGGCCAGTATGCATTGTACGCGGGACAAGAGAAAGGCCGGTGCCCACGTCGGGCTCCACGGAGGTGTCGCGGTGTTGCGGATGCGTTACGCGGCGTTGCGCCGCGCGTCGACCTATTGACCGTTGTACGTCGGACAAGTAACGCTGTCCAACGTACAGCTCTCCGCGGCTGTCCGTCCCCGCTGCTTCGATGCCCCCGGAGTCCTCATGACGGCAACCTCCCCCTCCCCGAACAAACCCTCCCCCGCGCGCCCCGAGAAAGAGCTCCCGCCCGCCGGCTCACGCCGGGTGCTGATCTCGGCATACCTCGGCAGCGTCATGGAGTGGTACGACTTCCTGCTGTACGGCACGGCCTCCGCGCTCGTGTTCAACAAGCTCTTCTTCCCCGAGCTCAGCTCGGCCGCCGGCACACTCGCCTCGTTCGGAACACTGGCCGTCGGTTACGGAGCCCGCCCGCTCGGCGGCATCCTCTTCGGACACTTCGGCGACCGCCTCGGCCGCAAGAGCATGCTGGTGACGAGCATCTTGCTGATGGGTGCGGCAAGCACCCTGATCGGGCTGCTGCCCACGCACAACACCATCGGCATCTGGGCCCCCGCCCTCTTGGTGCTGCTGCGCCTCGTGCAGGGAGTCGCCGTCGGCGGCGAGTGGGGCGGCGCGGTACTGATGACCGTCGAGCATTCCGGCAAGGGGCGGCGCGGGCTGTGGAGCAGCGTGGCGCAGATGGGCGCGCCCACCGGCCTGCTGCTGTCGACCTTCGTCTTCTCGCTGGCCAACAGGCTGCCCGAGTCGGCCTTCATGTCCTGGGGCTGGCGAGTGCCATTCCTGATGACCGTCGTCCTGGCCACCGTGGGGCTGTGGATCCGCCTCGGCGTGTCCGAGACCCCGGCCTTCGAGGCCGCACAGTCCGAGCTGGCAGCGAAGCGCGAACGGGGCGAGCGGACCCGCCCGCCGATCGTCGAACTGCTGCGCACGCAGCCCAAGGACCTGCTGCTGGCCTCGCTCATCGGGTTCGGCCCGTTCGCGGCCAACTCTGTGCTGATCACCTTTGTGATCTCGTACGCCACCCAGGTCGGGCACAGTCGCGACACCGCCCTGAACGGCCTCATGGTCGCCTCGGCGGTCTCGCTGGTCTGTCTGCCGCTGGCCGCCGCGCTGTCCGACCGGGTGGGGCGCCGCCCGGTCTACTTCGCCGGCGCGGTGCTGCTCGGCCTCAACTCCTTCCTGCTCTTCCCGCTGGTGAACGCGCACTCCACCGGGCTGTTCCTCCTGGGCTACGCGCTGGCGCTGGGCCTGCACTCCCTGATGTACGGGCCGATGGGCGCCTTCCTGGCCGAGCTGTTCGGTACCGAAACGCGCTATACCGGCGCCTCCCTGGGCTACCAGATCGCCTCCGTGGCAGGCGGCGCACTGGCTCCGATCGCCGCGACCAGCCTGCTGGCGGCGGGAGGCGGAGCGCCGAACGCCCTGTACGTGTCCTGGTTCATGGCGGGCACATGTGCCGTGACCGCGCTGGCCGTCCTGTTGACCCGGGAAACCCACAAGTCGGAACTCGGCGCATGAGCGGCGTCGTCCACACCGTGCTCGGGCCGGTCGCTCCCGACCGGCTCGGCCATGTCCAGCCGCACGAACACCTGCTCGCCGATCTCAGCCGCTACGCACCGAACGACGCCGTCGACGAACCCCTCGCCCCCGCCAACTACTTCGCCACGCGAGTGGACCGGAACAACCGGCGGGACATGGTGCTGGACGAGGTGGACACCGCCGTCGACGAACTGGCCCGCTACCGCGAGGCCGGCGGCGGCACCGTCGTGGACGCCACTCCGGTGGGCCTGGGCCGCGACCCGGCCGGGCTGCGCGAGATCTCCCGCCGCACCGGTGTCCACGTGGTGATGGGCAGCGGCTACTACGTCGCCACGTTCCACCCGCCCCAGGTCGCCTCCCTCTCACGCGATGCCATCACTCGGCAGATCACCGGTGACATCGAGCAGGGCGCCGATGACACCGGCATCCGCGCCGGTGTCATCGGTGAGATCGGCATGTCATGGCCCGCGCACCCGGACGAGGTGAAGGTGCTCCAAGCGGCCGCCCAGGCGCAGGCGGCGACCGGTGCCGCCTTGCTGATCCACCCCGGACGGCACCCCGAGGCCCCACTGCTGCACCTGCGCCAAGCCGTTGAGGCGGGCGCGGACCCCACGCGAACCGTCCTGTGCCATGTGGACCGCACGCTCTTCGAGCCCGACGAGATGCTCGCTCTCGCCGACACCGGCTGCGTACTCGAATTTGACCTCTTCGGGACCGAGTCCAGCTACTACCCGCCCGATCCCACGGTCGATCTGCCGAACGACGGCATGCGGGTCCGCCACATCGCCGCGCTCATCGCGGCCGGGCACGGCGACCGGATCACCATCGCCGAGGACATCTGCCGCCGCTCCCAGCTGACCCGCTACGGCGGCGAAGGCTACGCTCACATCCTGCGCCGCGTACTGCCGCTGATGCTGGCGCGCGGCATCGGTCCCGAGGACATCGGCAGGATCACCCGGACCACCCCGGCCCGTCTTCTCACCGTCCCCGGAAGGACCGTATGACCAGCACGGTGTCCACCGCCCGCGGCCCGGTCGCCCGCCAGGAACTGGGCACGGTGCTGCCGCACGAGCACCTGTTCATCAACCTGATGCGGGAGCGGCGCGGCGACGGGCTCATCGCCGACGAGGCCGTCGTCACCGAGGAGTTGAACGTCTTCACGGGGCTCGGTGGAGCCACCGTCGTCGACCTGACCACCGCCGAGCTGACCCCCGGCGCCGCCCCGGACGCGGGGGCCGCGCCGCCCCCGCCCGGTGCCAGCCGGGACCCGGCCAACGTCCTCGCCGTACAAAGGGTCGCCGAAGCCACCGGACTGCACGTGGTGCTCGGCACAGGGCACTACCGCGACCCGTTCCTGGACCGGGACTGGTTCGACCGTCACGGAGCCGACGCCATCGCCGAGGAGATCGTCCGCGACCTCACCGAGGGCTTCCCCGGCACCGGGGGAGTCCGTGCCGGGATCATCGGCGAGGTGGGCTGCGACAAGTGGTACATCTCCGCGGCCGAGGAGCGCTCGCTGCGCGCGGCCGCCCGTGCTCAGCGGGCGACCGGAGCGGCCATTCACACCCACGCGGCCCGCTGGCCGGTCGGCCTGCCGCAGTTGGACCTGCTCACCTCCGAGGGAGCCGACCCGGCGCGCGTCGCCATCGGCCACTGCGACACGGTGACCGCCCCCGGCTACGCCGAACAGATCGCCCGCCGCGGCGCGTACGTCGGCATCGACACGATCAACACCGCCCACACCGGCGAGGTGCGCCACCGTGTACGGATGGTGCTGGATCTGGTGAGGGCCGGGTACATCGACAACATCCTGCTCTCCCACGACGTATGCCTGGTCTCCCAGCTCCGCGCCCACGGTGGGGGAGGGTACGGGTTCGTCCACACCCGATTTCGCGAGCAGCTGCTGGCGGCCGGACTCGACGCGGGCGAGTTCGACCACATCACGACGGCGAACCCGGCCCGCCTGCTGTGCTCCTGACCTGAGCCAGCGGGCTAACGTGTCTCCGTTCGCAGCAACCGTGGAGAGAGGGACCCGAATGGGCGAGAGCAGCGGCCGTCGCCGCGGCAGGCAGGCGGCCCGCAATCCGCTGTCGCGCGCGGAGGTGATCGACGCGGCTCTGCGCTATGTGGACCTGCACGGCTTGGACGCGCTCACCATGCGGGCACTCGCCACGGAAATGGGGGTCTACCCCACGGCGCTGTACTGGCACACCGGCACCAAAGCACAGCTCGTGGCGGCCGTCTCGGCACGGGTGCTGGAGGACATTGTGCTCCCCCCCGACCACGGCATGGCCTGGGACGAGTGGCTGGCCGAGGTCGCTCGGCTGTGTCGCCAGGCGATGCACCGGCACCCCAACCTCGCCCCGATCCTGGGCTCGCAGTTGGTGGTGAGCACCACCGCGGTTCCGTTCGCGGAGCGCGTGGTGGGCGTGCTGGAGCGAGCGGGCTTCTCGGGTCGGGACCTGGTCGAGGTGTACAACGCGGTGGTCGGGTTCGTGCTCGGCTGGGTCACCCTTGAGCTCTCCAGCGTGCCGGCGGACGTGGAGGAGGGCTGGCAGAAGGAATACGCGGCCCAGCTACGGACGGTGAACCCGAATGCCTTCCCGGCCCTGACCCGCAACCTCGGTCTGCTGGAGAACAACGCGTTCCTGGTCCGCTGGGACTCCGGCAGGGACCGGCCCATGGACCGCAGCTTCGAGACCGCACTGGAACTACTGATCCTGGGGTTGCGCGTCAAGCTCACCGCAAAGTGATGAGGCGAGCGAGCGTTCGCGGTGAGTGGGCACACCGGCCGGCGCCTCCGGATCCTGGGGCGCGACCACGCACCGCGAACCGCGGCGGACATTCGTGGGTCGAACTCCCACCACGCGTCATTCGCCTCCCGGGGGCGCGCCCTGGAGACGAGGTCCGTGCACCGCTCGTCCGTGGCGCACCGCATACAGCAGGCGGCCCCTCCTGCGGACGGGAAGGCCCCTTGACCATGGCCGTACCCGCGTACGTCAGCGGCTACGCGGGATCCAGCACGGGCTTCGCGGGGAGCCCGCCGTTCTTCTCGCAGCGCAGTTCCTTGGCCATGGCCAGTGAGACGGAGTGGGCGACGGTCGCGTAGGCGTCCTTCAACGCCTCTACGTCGCCCTCGGGCTCCGTGGGCATGCCTCCGCGCCTCACGCCGATGACAATGTGGGCCGGACTCGTCGGGTCGTAGTACTTGGGACTCCGGCATGCGAAAAAGACGTACGCCTTGTCCGCCGCCGTCACGGCCAGCTCCCCCATCTTCAGCTCGGTGAATTCCGGGGCCGAGGGGCCCGTCGGGGCGCTGTCGTCCAGCGTCCAGGTGATTCTGAGCTCAAAATGCGGCGTGTCGAGGGGCGTGTAGACACGGCAGGCGTCCTCGGTCACGGTGGGTGGGAACGCCGCGACAAGGTCCGTCGCGGCCTGCGCCATGGTGTACTTCTCTGCCGACGCCTCGAACCGCGACGACCCCGTGATCACCTTCAGTGCCTTGGCCGCGTCGGCGGACATGGCGTCGCCACCGCAGAGTTGTGTCCCCGCAACGACCTTGTAGTCGTCCGGAAGTCCGTCCTCCTCCCCGTCCCCTCCACAACCCGTGGCACCGAGAAACAACGAGCCGGCCACGGCCGCGGAGAGAAGTCCCCCGCGTACCGACCTACGACTGATCACTGTCCGAATCCTTACGTGTCCTCGGCCGTCCACTGGCCGCAGCCGGTCTCCGGGTCGTTGCCCTGCTGGTTCTCCCGGTCGTTGCCGACCCCGTGGCCGATCAGCATCGATTCCACCAGGTCCTGCCTGAACAGGTCGTTCTCACCCACACCGTGATGCGACAGGAACTCTTCCCTCAGGGCCTCGGCCATGCTCTCACCGGATAGATCGTCTTCTTCTCCACGTCGGTGAGGTCCTCCATCTTCTCCTTGTGCTCGTCCACCGAGTTGTCGGAGATGTCGCCGACCATCTGGCCGATGCCCTGTTCGGCAGCACCACTGGCGGTGTGGGTCGCCAGTGGGATGAGTACCGCAGCCGTGCCCACGGCCGCCGTCGCGGGCAGGAAGGCGACGCCCGCCGCGATGCCCGCCGCGATGCCCGCCGCGATGCCCGCCGCGGCCCCGAACTCGACCCAGCCCGCCCGCTCGACGACCGCCTTCTCGTAGTCCTCGTGGGTCTTGAGGTTCGTCGCCTCCACCTGGTCGGTCCGGGACTGGTCGAGCATGCCCTGCACCTCGGCGCCCACGCGCGCAGTCGCCCTTGGCCCTGGCAGCGACCTCGTCGTCAATCTTTCCGTGAGGAAGCCCCGGACGACGCTCCGCCCGTTCCCGTCCACGGTGTCCGCGAAGTCGATGTGCCCGTCCGGATTCCTGCCTGGCGCGAACACACTGTCCGGATCGTTCTTGGCCAACGCCCAGTTGATGTCGTCGATGTAGCCGCCGCCCGTGACGCCCGGGCTGTCCACCTGGGACCCGATGCCGGTGCAGCGGCGGATCCGTGAGCGCATGCTGCCGCTGGCCGAAGCGGCGGCCTGGGTGATCGACGACGTGTCCGTACCCAAGGACGGCCGGATGTCGGCCGGGGTGGCTCCGCAGCACTGCGAAGCCCTGGGCGAACGTGCCGACTGCCAGGTCGTGGTCAGCGTCCACGCCGCCGGTGACACCGCCTCCTGCCCGCTGCAGTGGCGGCCGGCTCTGGACATGCTCGACACCCTGGCCGGCTGGGGCATCAGCCCGCCCGTGGTCGTGGCTGATGTGGCCTACGGCACCAACGCCCACCTGCGGCCGACCTGGCCCAGCGGGGAATCTACTGCACGCCGGCCGTCCGGGCGGACGTGAGTGCCCACCCGTTCGACGTCCAGCGCGTGGCTCCGGACCGCAAGGGTCCCGTCGACCGCCGCACCACGACGGATGCGGCTGCTTCTCCGCGGCGACCGTCCGTGCCTCGTCCAGGCCGGCAACCCTCGCCGCACGGGCCTTTGGGCCACGGAGCCGGGCGAACGTCTCCGGCCTGCGGGCTACGGCCACCTGCACGGCCCGGCCCTGCGCGAAGTTCCGCAACGGCGTCGCGGAGCAAGTTGACTCTCCTTCACCCCGACACGAGTCTCGGCAGCGGAAAACCGCAGGTGAGGTACTGAGCTGCCGTCCGACCTGTTGGACACGGCAAAACAGGTCGAGAGCCGACCCGGAACAGAGGATCTGCAGATCAGGCAGACTTCCGAGCAGGCTCCAGAATCGCCACGCACTCCACATGATGCGTCATCGGAAACAGATCGAACGCCCGCAACGACCGGACCCGATACCCCCCGGCCCGGAAGTACCCCAGATCCCGTGCCAGTGCCGCCGGATCGCAGGCGACGTACGCGATCTTGCGCGCCCCGAGTGACGCCATGTGTTCGACCGTCTTCTTGCCGGCCCCGGCGCGCGGCGGGTCCAGGACGATCAGGTCGACCTCGGTGATGCCGGTACGCGGGAGGACCACGTCGACCTTGCCCTGCTCGATGCGGACCCGGTCGAAGTCCGCGAGGTTGTGCCGGGCGTCCTCGACCGCGCGCTTGCCGGACTCGATGCCGAGGACCGCGCCCTTCTCGCCGAGGCGGTCGGCGAGGGCGCCCGCGAACAGGCCGACACCGCAGTAGAGGTCCAGCGCCATGTCGCCCTTGCGCGGCAGCAGGCCCTGCATGACCGCCGTCACCAGCGTGTCCGCGGCCTTCGGGTGGACCTGCCAGAAGCCGCCGCTGCCGACCCGGTGGGTACGGCCGTCGGCGCGCTCGCGCACGAAGGGGCGGCCGTGGACTCGGTGGATCCCGCCGTCCTTCTCCTCGACCCTCATCACGGACACCGGCCGGTCCAGCTCCACCAGCGGCAGTCGCGCGCCCGGCAGCGGCTCCAGGATCACCTGGCGGTCCTGCGAGCCCGTCGCCGCGATCGCGTCGACGGAGGCCATGCCGCTCCAGTCGCGCTTCTCGATGCCGAGCTCGCTGACGCCCTCCGCGGCGATCATGCAGTGGTCGATCGGCTCGACCTCGTGCGAACGGTGCCTGCGCAGGCCCGCCCGCCCGGTCTCGGCGTCGACCGCGTACTGCACGCGCGTGCGCCACTGCGGGACCTGGCCCGGCGGCAGCTTGTCGCCCTCGGCCGGCATCACGGTGCCGTCCCAGCCGGCCTCCTCGGGCGTGAGGCCCGCGAGCCGCAGCAGCTGCTCGGCGATCACCTCGCCCTTGAGCCGGCGCTGGGCGCCGGGCTTGGCGTGCTGCCAGTCGCAGCCGCCGCAGCGGCCGGGCCCGGCGTACGGACAGGGCGCCTCGACCCGGTCCTTGGAGGCGTCCAGCACGCGCACCGCGTCCGCGCGCAGGAAACGGGCGCCCTCCTCGCCGTCGGTCACCCGGGCCACGACCCGCTCGCCGGGCAGCGCGTGCCGGACGAACAGCACCTGGCCGGAGTCGGTGCGGGCGATGCAGTGGCCGCCGTGGGCGACGGGGCCGATCTCGACCTCGTACTCCTCGCCCACCAGCGATACCGCCTGCGCTTCCGCCTGCGACTTCTTCGGTTCTGCCTGCATGGCGGGGTGACTCCACAACGTCGAACGAGGAACGGCCGGACAACAGCCCACCAGTCTACGTGGCTGTCGTCCGACCGTTCACCACAAGCCGGAGCCCGATGCCCCGCGAGCGGAACGCGGAGCGTGGAGCTTGAGCTCGGAGCGCGGGTCAGCTCTTGGCGTCCGTGCCCGTCGGCTCCTTCGGGTGTCCCTGCTGCGCGGGGCCGCGCCGCACCGCACCCGGGGCGTTCCACTCCTGGCGCTTGCCGGCCCGCTTCTTGGCCGCCTCGGAGGACTGCAACTGGTACGGGACGGACGTGACCATGACGCCGGGTGTGAACAGCAGCCGGCCCTTCAGCCGCAGCGCGCTCTGGTTGTGCAGCAGGTGCTCGTACCAGTGGCCGACCACGTACTCGGGGATGATCACCGACACCGCGTCGCGCGGCGACTCCCGGCGCAGGTTCTTGACGTACTCGATGACCGGCCGCGTGACCTCGCGGTACGGCGAGTCCAGCACCTTCAGCGGTACGTCGATCCCGCGCCGTTCCCACTCCTCGCGCAGCAGCTTCGTCTCGGCCGGGTCGACGTTGACGGTGAGCGCCTCCAGGGTGTCGGAGCGCATCAGCTTGGCGTAGGCGAGGGCGCGCAGCGTCGGGCGGTGGATCTTGGAGATCAGCAGCACCGAGTGGACCCGCGAGGGGCGGACGCTGTCGTCACTGGGGCCCTCGGGGGCGACGAGTTCCGCGGCGACGCCGTCGTAGTGGCGGCGGATCGCGGTCATCGTCCCGTAGAAGATCACCATGCCGAGCAGGGCGACCCACGCGCCGTGCGTGAACTTGGTGACGAGGACGACGACCAGGACCAGGCCGGTGAAGAAGGCGCCGAAGGTGTTGATCGCGCGCGAGCGGACCATGTGACGGCGCTTGGCCTGGTCGGTCTCGGTCGCCAGGAGGCGGTTCCAGTGCCGGACCATGCCGGTCTGGCTGAGCGTGAAGGACACGAACACGCCGACGATGTACAGCTGGATCAGCCGGGTGGAGTCGGCGCCGTAGATGACGACCAGCAGGGTGGCCGCGCCGGCGAGCAGCACGATGCCGTTGGAGAACGCGAGGCGGTCGCCGCGGGTGTGCAGCTGGCGGGGGAGGTAGCGGTCCTGGGCGAGGATCGAGCCGAGCACCGGGAAGCCGTTGTAGGCGGTGTTGGCGGCCAGGAACAGCACCAGGGCCGTGGCGGCGGCGAGCACGAGGAAGAAGAAGCTGCCCTTGCCGAAGACGGCCTCGGCGACCTGGGTGATGACCGGGTTCTGGACGTATCCGGAGCCGACGGCGACACCGTCCTTCAGCAGGTCGACGGCCGGGTTCTCGGCCATCCGGACCTTGGTCACCAGGGCCAGGACGATGATCCCGCAGAACATGGTGACGGCCAGCAGCCCCATCGCCGCGAGCGTGGACGCCGCGTTCTTCGACTTGGGCTTGCGGAACGCCGGGACGCCGTTGGAGATCGCCTCGACGCCGGTGAGCGCGGCGCAGCCGGACGAGAAGGCGCGCAGCATCAGGAAGACGAGGGCGAAACCGGCCAGGCCCTGGTGCTCGGCCTTGATCGTGTACTCGGCGGTCGGCGCCCGCATCTGGTCGTCCAGCACGAGGCCCCGGAAGGCGCCCCAGGCGATCATGATGAAGACGCCCGCGACGAACACGTACGTCGGGATCGCGAAGAGCTTGCCGGACTCCCTGACGCCGCGCAGGTTCATCAGCGTCAGCAGCACGATCACGGCGACCGCGCAGGCCACCTTGTGCTCGACGACGAACGGGATCGCGGAGCCGAGGTTCTCGATGCCTGAGGCGATGGACACGGCGACGGTGAGGACGTAGTCGACGAGCAGTGCGCTCGCGACGGTCAGACCGGCCTTGGGGCCGAGGTTGGTGGTGGCCACCTCGTAGTCGCCACCGCCACTGGGGTAGGCGTGGACGTTCTGTCGGTAGGAGGCGACCACCGTGAACATCAGCACGACGACCGCGAGGGCGATCCACGGGCTGAAGTGGTAGGCCGACACGCCCGCGATGGACAGGACCAGCAGCACCTCCCCGGGCGCGTAGGCCACGGAGGACAGCGGGTCGGAAGCGAAGACGGGTAGGGCGATGCGCTTCGGCAGGAGCGTTTCCCCGAGCCGATCACTGCGCAGTGCGCGCCCGATCAGAATTCGTTTGGGCACGTCGGTCAGTTTGGACACAACAGAGGATCGTAAGCCTTCGAACACGGGACCGCCCACCCTCCCCCGGACTCAGCCGGGTGACGATTCCCGCGTCTGCCTCCCGAGTGAAATCGGCCAGGCCCGCGCCGCCGATTCCGCGACCGCGCCGATCGGCATGCCTATATGACAATCCCCGCCCGCAGCCGCCCCCGGAGGGTCCCCTTGCACACGACCGCGGAACTCATCGGCGCCATCGGCACCCTCGTCGGCCTCGGCGTCCTTACCTTCCTCAGTCTCTGGAGCATCAGCCGACGCTGATCTCGCAGACTGTCCAGCACAGGGGGTGCCCTGCGCCGACCGCGCGTGTGTAGCTTGGTCGACTGTCTGAGACCCTGTTCAAAGCCAAGCCAGATTTTAATTGACCTCTTGACTTCTTGACTTCTTGACCTCGGAAGGACGGTCGTGCACATCGTCATCATGGGCTGCGGCAGGGTGGGTTCCGCCCTCGCCCAGACCCTGGAGCAACAGGGGCACACGGTCGCAGTGATCGACCAGGACCCCACCGCCTTCCGACGACTGGGCTCCGGTTTCGGCGGCCGTCGTGTCACCGGCGTCGGCTTCGACCAGGACACCCTGCGCGAGGCGGGCATCGAGGAGGCCGGCGCCTTCGCGGCCGTCTCCAGCGGCGACAACTCCAACATCATCGCCGCCCGCGTCGCCCGTGAGATGTTCGGCATCGAGAACGTCGCCGCCCGCATCTACGACCCCCGGCGCGCCGAGGTCTACCAGCGTCTGGGCATCCCCACCGTCGCCACCGTCCGCTGGACGGCCGACCAGATGCTGCGCCGGCTGCTGCCCTCGGGCGCCGAGCCGCTGTGGCGCGACCCCACCGGGGGCGTCCAGCTCGCCGAGGTGCACGCCGCCCCGTCCTGGGTCGGCCACAAGATCAGCAAGCTGCAGGAGGAGACGGGCGTCCGCGTGGCGTTCCTGACCCGCCTCGGCGAGGCCATGCTGCCCAGCTCGCAGACGGTCCTCCAGGAGGGCGACCTGGTCCATGTGATGCTGCGCAGCGACGAGGTCGAGAAGGTCGAGGCCTCGTTCTCCGAAGGCCCGAAGGAGGACGGTCACTGATGAGGGTCGCCATTGCCGGAGCCGGCGCCGTCGGCCGCTCGATCGCGGGCGAACTGCTGGAGAACGGCCACGAGGTCCTCCTCGTCGACAAGGCGCCGACCGCCATCTCGGTCGAGCGCGTCCCGCAGGCGGAGTGGCTGCTGGCCGACGCCTGCGAGATCACGTCACTGGACGAGGCGGCCCTGCAGCGCTGCAACGTCGTCATCGCCGCGACCGGCGACGACAAGGTCAACCTGGTCGTCTCGCTGCTGGCCAAGACCGAGTACGGCGTCCCGCGGGTCGTCGCCCGTGTCAACAACCCCAAGAACGAGTGGCTCTTCAACGAGTCCTGGGGCGTGGACGTGGCCGTCTCCACCCCGCGTCTGATGTCGGCCCTGGTCGAGGAGGCGGTGAGTGTCGGCGACCTGGTCCGGCTGCTCCGCTTCAGCCACGGCGACGCCAACCTCGTCGAACTGACGCTCCCGGAGGAGTCGGCCCTGGCCGGCACCCAGGTCGGCGACGTGGAGTGGCCGGAGGACACCTCGCTGGTCACCATCATCCGAGGCAACCGGGTCCTGACCCCGTCCGCCGAGGACTCCCTGGAGCCGGGCGACGAGCTCCTCTTCGTGGCCGCCCAGGCCAGGGAGGAGCAGTTGGAGGACTTGCTGTCGGTGCGGCGCGAGGGATGAGTTCCGGGCGGGGTCCGGGGGCTTGAAGCCCCCGGACCGGCTAGCCGTCCCGACGGTGTCGGCCGCCCGCGGTCTCACCGTGCTCCGCGGCCAGCGCAGCCTTGCGCTCCTCTTCCGCCTTCTCCTCCGCCTCCATCTCCGCGAACACGTCGATCGGCGCGGGCGCCTTCGCGAGGAAGACCCAGGTCAGCCAGACGGCGAGCAGGAACGGCGGGATCTTCAGCGCCACCAGCACCCAGCCCAGCTGCGCGGTGTTCGCCCACCAGTACAGCGGGAAGAGGATCGCGCACTTGGCGAGCAGGATCAGCCCCCACGCCCAACTGGCCTTGGAGTACGCCGACTTGCGCCCCGGGTTGCGGGTCCGCCAGGAGAGGTTCTCCTTGAAGACCGGGCCGAGGATCAGACCGATCAGCGGCACCCCGCACAGCGTGGTGATGATGTACGCCAGCGCCAGCCCCAGCGTGTAGAGCATGCCCGGCAGATAGAAGTCCTTGGCGTTGCCGGTCATCATCGCGAAGGCGACGCCGAAGGCGACGCCGAAGACTCCGCTGAAGGCGTGCTTGATGGTGTCCTTCATCACCAGGCGGACCACGACCAGGACCAGCGACACCGCGAGCGCGGCGATCGCGGACATGTGCAGGTCCTTGTTGATCGTGAAGATCGTGACGAAGAGCAGGCCTGGCACCACCGTCTCGACCATGCCCCGCACGCCGCCGAATGCCTCGAACAGGGCGGCCTCGGTCACCGCCCGGGCGTCGGCCGCGGCGGTGTCCTCCGCGGTCGTGTCTTCGGTCGGCTTGTCGAGCGACGTCACCGGCTACTCCCTACCCAGGGGTCTCAGTTCGTACTTGGGGTTGAACAGCACCCGGCGGCCCCGGCTCATGGAGACCCGGCCCGATGCGATGAGCCTGCGCCCCGGCTCTATCCCGACTATGGAGCGTCTGCCCAGCCACACCACGTCCAGCGCGGCGGTGCCGTCGAACAGCTCGGCCTCCAGGGCGGGGACTCCGGCGCGCGGCCGCAGGGTGACCGTGCGCAAGGTACCAGTAACCGTGACGATCTGCCGGTCCTGGCAGTCTCCGATCCGCGTGCAACCGGCCGTCTCGGAGTCCTCGCGCAGTTCCTCGGACTCCAGGTCCTCCTGCGACGAGGAGAGCCGGTCGAGCATGCGCCGGAACCGCCCCACCGGCTTTTCGGAACGAGGAACAGCACTCATGTCTGAAGCGTACCGGGGCTCACCGACAGAGCCGCAGCCACCGCCGAACTCGGGCCACTAGGGGGCTTCTGTTGGATCTCCGTGGGAGAAGGAGCGGCGTTCGGTGCGTGCTCTCGGTGTGCCGGGCGAGAGTCCTCGTAGCGGAGCTACTAGGGCTTTCGCCCGGTGCGGCGAGAGTGCGTGCCGGCGTCGCGACGCCGCGGAGATCCATCAGAAGCCCTCTAGCGTTCGAACCGGTAGCCCATCCCGGGCTCCGTGACGAAGTGCCGGGGGTGCGAGGGGTCCGCCTCGAGCTTCCGTCTCAGTTGTGCCATGTACACCCGCAGGTAGTTCGTCTCCGTCCCGTACGACGGCCCCCACACCTCCTGCAGCAGCTGCTTCTGGCTGACCAGCCGGCCGGCGTTGCGCACCAGCACCTCCAGCAGATGCCACTCCGTGGGCGTCAGCCGGACGTCCTTCCCGGCCCGGTTGACCTTCTTCGCGGCCAGGTCGACGGTGAACTCCTCGGTCTCCACCAGCACCTCGTCCTCACCGCTCCCCGCGGGTTCGGCCCGGCGGACGGCGGCCCGCAGCCGGGCCAGCAGCTCGTCCATGCCGAACGGCTTGGTGACGTAGTCGTCGGCGCCCGCGTCGAGCGCCTCGACCTTCTCGTCCGAGGAGTGCCGGGCGGACAGCACCAGGATCGGCACCCTGGTCCAGCCGCGCAGCCCCTTGATCACCTCCACGCCGTCCATGTCCGGCAGCCCCAGGTCGAGGACGATCACGTCCGGGTGGCGGGCGGCGGCGAGCCGGAGGGCGGTGGCACCGTCGTGCGCCGCGTCGACCTCGTACTTGCGGGCCTTGAGGTTGATCACGAGGGCGCGCACGATCTGCGGCTCGTCGTCGATCACGAGCACCCTCGTGGGGGTCTGGGGTGTCCCCCCAGCCGGGCTCAGCATGAGGCCTGCCTTTCGGGTCGTACGGTGTGCGGCTCGGGGCGCGGTCCCGCCGCCGCGCGGACGGTGAGCACCATGGTGAGGCCGCCGCCGGGGGTGTCCTCGGCGTTCAGGGTGCCGCCCATGGCCTCGGCGAACCCGCGCGCGACCGCGAGGCCGAGCCCCACCCCGGCCCCGCGCGGGGCGTCGCCGTAGCGCTGGAAGGGCGCGAATATCCGCTCCTTGGCCTCGTCGGGGACGCCCGGACCGCGGTCCACCACCCGTACCTCGACCCGGTCGGACATCGCGCTCGCCGACACCAGCACGGGCTCGCCGCCCGGACTGTACTTGACGGCGTTCTCCACGAGATTGGCCACCGACCGCTCCAGCAGTCCGGCGTCCACGGCGACCATGGGCAGCGTCTCCGGGATGTCCAGCTCCACGCTCTCCTGCGGATCCGGGACCCCGCCGAGTGCCATCGGCACCACCTCGTCGAGGTCGATCTCCCGGATGATCGGCGTGACCGTACCGGTCTGGAGGCGGGACATGTCCAGCAGGTTGCCCACCAGGTGGTCGAGGCGGTCCGCGCCGTCCTCGATGCCCTCCAGCAGCTCCGCCCGGTCCTCCTCGGACCATGCCACGTCGTCGGACCTGAGGCTCGACACCGCCGCCTTGATGCCGGCCAGCGGGGTCCGCAGATCGTGGCTGACGGCGGCCAGGAGGGCCGTGCGGATGCGGTTGCCCTCGGCCAGCGCCCGGGCCTGCTCGGCCTCCTCCTGGAGCCGCCGCCGGTCCAGCACGACGACCGCCTGCGCGGCGAACGCGGCCAGCACCCGCCGGTCCTCCGCGGGCAGCACCCGGCCGGTGAGCGCCAGCGCCAGATGGTCGCCGACCGGCACGTCCACGTCCGCGTCCTCGGGCCGCTCGACCGGGCGTCCGAAGCCGACGTGGCCCGCGCGGGTCCACGGCGATCTGTCGTCCGCCCGCTCCAGCAGCGCCGCCGACTCCATGCCGAAGGTCTCGCGCACGCGCTCCAACAGCGCCTCCAGGCTGGTCTCGCCCCGCAGCACGTTGCCCGCCAGGTAGGACAGGATCTCCGACTCGGCCCGCAGCCGGGCGGCCTGGTGCGTACGCCGGGCCGCCAGGTCCACCACCGACGCCACCGAGACGCCCACCCCGACGAAGATCACGATGGCGACGATGTTCTTCGGGTCGGCGATCGTCCATCTGTGCAGGGGCGGTGTGTAGAAGTAGTTCAGCAGGAGCGAGCCCACCGCCGCCGAGGCCAGCGCGGGCAGCAGCCCGCCGAGCAGCGCCGCCGCGACGGTCACCGCCAGGAACAGCAGCATGTCGTTGGCGAGGCCGAGGTGGACGGTGTTCAGCAGCAGCGCCAGCAGCGCCGGGACCACCACCCCGACCAGCCAGCCCCAGACGATCCGGGCCCGCCCGAGCCGGGCGCGCCGGGCCACCGGCAGCCCACGCCCCCTGGCGACCTCGTCGTGGGTGACGATGTGCACGTCGAGGTCGGACCCGGACTCCCGGGCGACCGTCGCACCGACCCCGGGCCCGAAGACGTACTGCCAGGCCTTGCGGCGGGAGGAGCCCAGCACGATCTGCGTGGCGTTGACCCCGCGGGCGAAGTCGAGCAGCGCGGCCGGGATGTCGTCGCCGACCACATGGTGGAAGGTGCCGCCGAGGTCCTCCACCAGGGTGCGCTGGACCGCCAGCTCCTTGGGTGAGGCCGAGGTCAGCCCGTCGCTGCGCGCGATGTACACGGCCAGCACCTCGCCGCCGGCGCCCTTCTCCGCCAGCCGCGCCGCCCGCCGGATCAACGTGCGCCCCTCCGGGCCGCCGGTCAGTCCGACCACGATCCGCTCGCGCGAACCCCAGATCGCCGACACCCGGTGTTCGCTGCGGTACTGCTTCAGGTACTCGTCGACCCGGTCGGCCACCCAGAGCAGGGCCAGCTCCCGCAGGGCGGTGAGGTTGCCGGGCCGGAAGTAGTTGGACAGGGCCGCGTCGACCTTGTCCGGCTTGTAGATGTTGCCGTGCGCCATGCGCCGTCGCAGCGCCTGCGGTGACATGTCGACCAGCTCGATCTGGTCGGCGCGCCGGACGAACTCGTCGGGCACCGTCTCCTGCTGCCGTACGCCCGTGATCGACTCGACGACGTCGCCGAGAGACTCCAGGTGTTGGATGTTCACCGTCGAGACCACGTCGACACCGGCGGCGAGCAGTTCCTCCACGTCCTGCCAGCGCTTGGCGTTGCGCGAGCCCGGGGCGTTGGTGTGGGCCAGTTCGTCCACCAGGGCGACCTGCGGGGCACGTGCGAGGACCGCGTCCACGTCCATCTCGGTGAAGACGGCGCCCCGGTACCCCAGCTCCCGGCGCGGGACCTGTTCCAGGCCGTGCAGCATCACCTCGGTGCGCGGCCGGTCGTGGGGTTCGACGAACGCCACCACGCAGTCCGTGCCGCGCTCCACCCGTCGGTGTGCCTCGGACAGCATCGCGTACGTCTTGCCGACGCCCGGTGCCGCACCGAGGTAGATCCGAAGCTTGCCGCGTGCCATGGCCTCATTGTCTTCCAGTGACTGCTGCATACGCAGCGTCGACCTTACGGCCAACAGTTCCGACATAAGGGACGAGCTGAGGGGCGAGAGTCGCCTTTGACGCAACCCTGACGCGGCGGGACGATCACCGGCGCCCCTCAGCCCTTCATCGGACGAGCCCCCCGAATCGGTTCACGCGGATCGGCCAGGATTTCCGCGTCACGCGAGGTTGTCCCCGTGGGTCAGCGTCTCCCAGGCGACGAAGAGGTTGTTGCTGCCGGCCGGGCGGTTCTGCAGGGTCAGTGTCTGCGTGTTGGTCATCGCGATGCCGAGCCGGTTGTGGAGCGCGTTGTAGCCGACCTCGGTGACCGGGCCGAGCCCCGTCGTGAGCGAGCCGCCGCACAGCCAGCCGGGCACGGCCGCGCCGAGCTGGTACTTGGCCTGGAAGCCGAGGGCCTGCCGCAGCCGTTCGCCGACGTCGGTGCCGTACAGATCCTGGCCCTGGATCCGGCTGGTCTCGGCGACGTGTGAGATCGCGGAGATGCCGTACCCGGTGTGGGTGAGGTCCCGGCAGGTCTCCTGGGTCAGCCCGGTGACGAAGGTGCCCTGCCCCTGCCAGTAGGCGACGATCTTGTCCCGGGTGTTCAGGTTCTGGCTCGGCACGGTCTTCGGCAGCTCGCCGTCGGAGGACAGGTAGACGTAGGCGGCCGTGCGGGTGCGGAACTTCGCCATGGCCTTGTCGTACGACGTCCGGTCCTCGAGGAAGACGGAGATGCCGATCGCGGCCTCCGTCATCGACAGCTCCCAGTTCCCGTTCGAGTGGGAGCCGTTGATGATCTCGGGCAGATAGACGTCCCGCAGCATGGTCGCGAAGCGGCCCGAGCCGGCCCAGCCGCCGGAGTACGTGTACTTGATGATCTCGGCGGCCCGCGGCCAGGACGATCCCGCCCAGCCGGTCTGCAGGGGCGCGTTGCTGTTGGTGTGGTCCTTGATGACGCCCGACCAGGCGTCCATCAGCTCGATGGCCTTCTTCGCGTACCGCTCGTCCCGCGTGACGTACCAGGCGAGCGCGTCGGTGTAGGCGGCGAGGGCGTCCTCGCGTTCGTCCGTGCAGCCGTTGTTCGGGTTGGAGTAGGGACCGCACTCGACGACCGCACGGGGCTTGGGGGTGCGGCTCAGGCTGGCGTATTTGCTCGCCAGCAGCTGGTCGAAGGCGCCTTTCCAGGGCTGGGCCGCGGAGTCGACCTTGCCCCGGACGAAGTCCAGCTGCGCCCGGGAGACGGTGACCCCGGGATGGGCGAAGGCGGTCGGCGCGGCTTGAGCCCGGGGGGCGTTCGGGGACGCGAGGGCGCCCAGGACGAGGGCGGTGACGGTCACAAGGAATGCGGTTCGACGCACAGCGGCTCCGTTTCTTGTTCGCGTATATGAACACAGAGCGCCCTTATGAACTCAGGCGTTGAGCGGAGACCGTAGGTCCAGACCAATAGGCCGTCAAGGGTTCCCGCACGGGAAGGAACTGGGAAGGGACATGCCAAAGGGCCGCACCCCCATGAGGGGTACGGCCCTTTCAGTCGTACGGCCCGCCGTCGAACCAGGAACCCGGAACGAGGCGGCCCGGCCGGGCTAGCGGACCTCGGTGATCTCCGGTCCGCGCTGCAGCTGACCCATGCCGCCGGAGAAGCGGGAGCCCTCCTCCTGCTGCTGGACGCCCTCGGGCACCATCTGCGCGTCGTTCGGCAGCTTGAGGACGATCGGGTCCCGGGGCGCCATCGGGCCCTCGCCGCGGACCACGACCGTGTCACGGAAGATGTTCTCCAGCAGGCCGGCCGCCTGCGGCTGCACCGCGCCCTGCCCCGAGATCACCCCGCGCAGGAACCAGCGAGGACCGTCCACGCCGACGAACCGCACGACGTGGAAGCCGCTCTTGCCGTCCGGCAGCTGCACCGGCACCTGGGCCCGCAGCTCCCAGCCCAGCGGACCCTCGACCTCGTCGACGATGCCGCCCTGCTGGGTGATGCCGGAGCCGATCTCCTCGCGCACCTCGCCCCAGATGCCCTCGCGCTTGGGAGCGGCGAAGGCCTGGAGCTGGATGGCGCTGTCGCGCAGCACGACGGTCGCCGCGACGATCGCGTCACCGGCGACCTCGACCCGCAGTTCCATGCCGTCGACCCCGGGCACGAAGATCCCGCCGAGGTCCACGCGGCCGTCGGCCGGGTCGCGTACCTCCGAGTCGTCCCAGGGCCCGTCGGGCCGCGGCTCGGGCTCGAGCCGCACGCGCTCGCGTGCACCCTCGCCCTCGCCCTCTACGTCGTCCGCCTCAGTGTCGACACTGTCGACGACCTGCTCGGCCTCGCCGGCCGCGTCCTCGGCGGCACCCTTCTTCTTGCGACGTCCGAACACGTCACTGTCCTTCCCGGTCGGATACGACCGAAGCGTATCGATTCCCACCCGTCGCGCCGCCCTCGGCGGCCGAACCGCTTGTACCGCTTGCGCCGCCCACCGCGGCGTGCCCGCCGGTGGACCCGAAGCCCCCTGCGGCCCGCGCCGAGTCGGGAAGCTCCGCCACCTCCTGGAAGCGGACCCTCTCGACCTGCTGGACGACCAGTTGGGCAATCCGGTCGAAGCGCTCGAACCGCACGGACTCGCGCGGGTCGAGATTCACCACGATCACCTTGATCTCCCCACGGTACCCGGCATCAACCGTCCCCGGGGCATTCACGAGGGCGACGCCGCACCGTGCGGCGAGCCCCGAACGCGGGTGCACGAAGGCCGCGTACCCCTCCGGCAGGGCGATGCACACCCCCGTGGGCAGGACGGCCCGCTCCCCCGGCGCGAGTTCCCGGCTCTCCGTGGTGCGCAGATCGGCTCCCGCGTCCCCCGGGCGCTCGTACGTCGGAAGCGGTACGTCGGGGTCGACGCGCCGGATCAGGACGTTCAGGGGGTCGCGGCTCACGGGTTCACCTCGAAGGCGCGGGTGCGCCTGATCTGGTCCGGGTCGCTCATGGCGGCCTGGATCTCCTCCTCGCGGCCGTGGCTCACGAAGTGCTCGACCGCGACCTCGACGAAGAGGGCGTCGGCGCGGACGGCGACGGGACCGTCGGGGCCGCCGATCCGCCCGGTGGCGGTCGAGTAGATCTTGCGCCTGGCCACCGCGGTCACCTCGGCCTCCAGATGGAGCGTGGTGCCGACGGGCACGGGCCGTACGAAGTCGGTCTCCAGCCGTCCGGTCACGGCGATCGTCCGCAGCAGCCAGTTCAGCGAGCCCAGCGTCTCGTCCAGGGCGCTGGCAAGGATCCCGCCGTGTGCGAGACCGGGCGCGCCCTGGTGGGCGGGCTGCACGGTGAACTCGGCCGTTACGGTCACCCCCTCGCCGGCCCGCGCCTCCAGATGCAGCCCATGGGGCTGCTCGCCACCACATCCGAAACAGTGTTCGTAGTGGGCACCGAGCAGCTCGCCGGGCGCCGGAGCGTCGGGGTGCCGAACGGGTTTCACGGCATCGGCCGGAGGCTCAAGAGCTGGGGAAGTACCACTCACAGCCGCAGACCTTACCCGCGCGTCCGGCAAGAGCGGACACCGTGCCAAGCTTGGCTCCATGCAGCTCTCCGCCGCCCCTTACGAAGAACGCCTCACCGCCCCTCGCTCGTGGTGGTTCGTCTCGTTCCTCGTGGGCGTATCCATGGCCCTGATCCTGCTGCCCTTCGGCACCCTGCCGTTGCTCGGCGGCCTGGTCGGCGGCACCGCCGCCGCGGCGGTCGTGGCGAGTTCCTACGGATCCCTCCGTATCCGCGTGGTGGGCGACTCGCTGATCGCGGGCGAGGCGAAGATCCCGGTCGCGGCCCTGGGCGAGGCGGAGATCCTGGACCCGGAGGAGGCGCGCGCCTGGCGCACGTACAAGGCCGACACCCGCGCCTTCCTGCTGCTGCGCGCCTACATCCCGACGGCGCTGAAGGTGGAGGTCACCGACCCGGCCGACCCCACGCCGTACCTGTACCTGTCGACGCGGGAGCCGGAGCGCCTGGCGCAGGCTCTGAAGGCGGCGCGGGAGACGGCCGCGTAGCCGGAGAGCTCAGCGGCCCCCCTCGGCTTCAGCCCCCGAGTTCTCTGGGGTTCTCGGGGTTCAAGGGGTTCTCGGGGATTTCCCCGATCGCCAGTGGATCCGCCGGCTTCTCCAGCGGCGGCAGTGCGGGCAGCGCGTCCCACGGCACCTGGATCTTCCTCAGGTCGGCCCGGACCTTCGCGGCGACCCTCCTGGTGTCCCGGCGGTTCATGACCGCTCCGACGGCGGCTCCGACCATGAAAGGCATCAGGTTCGGCAGGTCGCGGACCATGCGCTTCATGATCTGCTGGCGCAGCTCGCGCTTCATCTGGCCGCCGAGCGCCGAGTTGACCGACGACGGCTTCAGGACGTCGACCCCGCGTTCGCCCGACCAGGAGCGCAGGTAGGCGGTGCTGCGGTCCTTGAGGTTGCCAGAAGGTCGCACGCCGTAGACCTCGTGGAGTTCGGCGATCAGTTTCAGTTCGACCGCCGCGACCCCGGTGATCTCCGCGGCCAGTTCGGTCGGCATCGCGGGCGGCACAGGGAGCATCGCCGCCGCCCCGATGCCCGCTCCGACGGTGGACGTGGCGTTCGCCGCGCCCGTCACGAGCTTGTCCGCGAGCTGTTCGGGGCCGAGGCCCGGGAACTGTCTGCGGAGCGTCTGAAGGTCCCGTACGGGGATCCGCGGGGCGATCTCGATGACCCGGTCGGCCAGGTGCGCCAGCCCCGCCCTGGCGCGGTCACCGCCCTTGCGGACGCCTTCCCGGGCCAGGCCGACGGCCTTCTCCCGGATGACCGCCGCCCGTCGCCTGGCGACGGGGGCGGCATTCCGCGTCTGCACCGGGCGGTCACCCCGGTCGGTCGCGGGTTCGAGCGAGGCCGATCCTGCAGGGACCGCTCCCGTACCGGATGAGCCTCGCTCGTCGTCACGCACGCCGTGAGGGCCGTGGGAGGGCCCTTTGTCCGTTCCCCCCAGGGGGAAGCGGCGCTTCCGAGGAGGGGTCGAGCCAGTCACGGCCGACCCGTCCTCAGTCGCAGTCGCGGCAGATCGGCTGGCCGTTCTTCTCGCGGGCCAGCTGGCTGCGGTGGTGCACCAGGAAGCAGCTCATGCAAGTGAACTCGTCCTGCTGCTTCGGCAGCACCCGGACAGCCAACTCCTCATTGGAGAGGTCTGCACCGGGCAGCTCGAGCCCCTCCGCGGCCTCGAACTCGTCGACGTCGACCGCTGAGGCGGACTTGTCGTTCCGCCTGGCCTTCAGCTCTTCAAGGCTGTCGGAATCCACGTCGTCATCGGTCTTGCGTGGGGTGTCGTAATCGGTAGCCATTTCGCCTCTCCCCCTCTGGGTGTCTGCGGTGTCTCCAGCGCACGTAACGCGTGAGAGGCCGGACTTGTGCCCGCCTCGAGGCGGAGATTTTGCCTCACATCAAGGTCTGTTACTCAATCGACACCCAACCGAACTCCTCACGAGTGATCGGCGTAGATGGCGATCGGGACCGTACACGGTCCGAATGCCGCACTTCAAAGGCGTCTCACCGTGTACTTCCCGTGATCAGGACCCCCGAAAACCCGGATTTTCCGGGCCTTACGGCAGCATTCATGATCACGGAGAGTAGATGGCCGGAAATTCGCCCTTGTGATCGATCACACACGGGAAAGCCGAGTAGGCGCCCAGAAAATTCCGCGCAAAGCGAACATCCCCGCGGGTGTCGGCGCAATGATCTCAGACAGGCAAGGTGACTCGCATCACCAGCCCACCCCCTTCACGCGGCTGGGCCGCGATATGGCCGCCGTGCGCCCGCGCCACGGACCGCACGATGGACAGCCCGAGCCCGACGCCCTTGTCGCTGCCCGTCCGCTCCGTACGCAGCCGACGGAAGGGCTCGAACAGGTTGTCGATCTCGTACGCCGGCACGACCGGTCCGGTGTTCGACACGACCAGGACCGCCTGGCCGTGCTGGACGTCGGTGGTCACCTCGACCCAGCCGCCCTCGGGCACGTTGTACCGTACGGCGTTCTGTACGAGGTTCAGGGCGATCCGCTCCAGCAGCACGCCATTGCCCTGGACGACCGCGGCCTTCTGCTCGCCCCGGATCACCACGCCCTTGGCCGCCGCCTCCCCGTGCACCTGGTCGATGGCCTGCTCGGCGACCTCGGCCAGGTCGACCGGCTTGCGCTCGACGATCTGGTTGTCGCTGCGGGCCAGCAGCAGCAGACCCTCGACGAGCTGTTCGCTGCGCTCGTTGGTGGCCAGCAGCGTCTTGCCGAGCTGCTGCAGCTCCACCGGCGCACCGGGGTCGGAGAGGTGCACTTCCAGCAGGGTGCGGTTGATCGCGAGCGGCGTCCGCAGCTCGTGCGAGGCGTTGCCCACGAAGCGCTGCTGGGCCGTGAAGGCGCGCTGGAGCCGCTCCAGCATGTCGTCGAAGGTGTCGGCCAGCTCCTTCAGCTCGTCGTCCGGTCCGTCCAGCTCGATCCGGCGGGACAGGTCCGAGCCCGCCACCGCGCGCGCGGTGCGGGTGATCCGGCCCAGCGGGGACAGAACGCGCCCGGCCATCGCGTAGCCGAAGGCGAAGGCGATGACCGCGAGGCCGAGGAGGGCCAGCAGGGAGCGGCTGAGGAGGTCGTCCAGCGCATGCTGGCGCTGGCTCTCGGCGCACTGTTTGAGGAACTCCGTGAGTTGATCCTGGTTGGTCGCCGCGTCCAGCTGCGGACAGGTGGAACTGCTGATGTCGAGATTGCTGCCGGTCACCCGGAAGGACTGGCCGCTTCCCTCGTGGAGGGCCTGAGCGGCCAGCAGGTAGATGATCGACAGCAGCAGGATGCCCGCGATCAGGAACATCCCGCCGTAGAGGAGCGTGAGACGTATACGGATGGTGGGCCGCAGCCACGGGAAGGGGATCTGCGGGCTTCTGGGGTCCCAGGTGGGCTTCGGCGGCGCCTGGGGCGGCGCGGGTGTCGCGGCCATGTCGCATCAGATCCGGTAGCCGGAGCCGGGCACGGTGACGATCACCGGAGGTTCGCCCAGCTTGCGGCGCAGCGTCATGACGGTCACGCGCACGACGTTGGTGAAGGGATCGGTGTTCTCGTCCCAGGCCTTCTCGAGGAGCTGTTCCGCGGAAACCACCGCTCCCTCGCTGCGCATCAGCACCTCCAGGACGGCGAACTCCTTCGGCGCGAGCTGGACCTCCTTGCCGTCGCGGAAGACCTCGCGGCGGTTGGGGTCGAGCTTGATGCCGGCGCGCTCCAGGACGGGCGGCAGCGGCACGCTGGTGCGCCGGCCGAGGGCACGCACGCGTGCGATCAGCTCGCTGAAGGCGAAGGGCTTGGGAAGGTAGTCGTCGGCGCCGATCTCCAGACCCTCCACCCGGTCGCTGACGTCGCCGGAGGCGGTGAGCATCAGCACGCGCGTGGGCATGCCGAGCTCGACGATCTTGCGGCAGACGTCGTCGCCGTGCACGAGGGGGAGGTCGCGGTCGAGGACGACCACGTCGTAGTCGTTGACGCCGATGCGTTCCAGGGCGGCCGCACCGTCGTACACGACGTCGACGGCCATGGCCTCCCGGCGCAGTCCGGTGGCCACCGCATCGGCGAGCAGTTGCTCGTCCTCGACGACGAGTACGCGCACGTCGATCGTCCTTCCTGTGTCCACCCGCGTAGCGCTCCGTGAGCGCACGCCGGCAGGGGTTGGTGAGTGTGGGCTTCCATCCTGCCCTTTTCGGCCATAAGTCGGCGGTAAGGCGGGTGGGAGCGAGATGAAGGACGGGTGTGAAGCCCGGGAATGCGAGATTTTCTCGTCGGGTTGAGGTTTCCGTGGAAGGGAGCGGGGGGAGGACGGCTTTACACCCCGCGATCACGCTCTGCATGTGCCGCAGCACCATGCGGCAACTTGCGATCCACTTGCCGCAGAGTGGGCGTGGGTGTCCGGCACCGTCGCCGCCCGGCAGGGCAGCGCTGGGCACCTATGAGACGTGATCGCCCCTTCCCGACCGGCACACCCCCGTGCCATGACCCACGACCCAGGACGAGGGGGCGCAGCATGGACGCATTCACCGCAGGACTTCTGCAGCGCATAAGGGCGACCGAGTCCGACCTGACGCGGGCTCGCGACGAGGGCGACGACTTCCTCGTCGAGGTGGAGCAGGCCGAGCTCGACGACCTGCGCCGCCTCGCCGCCGAGCACGGCGTGGAGGTCGGCGCGACGAGCGTCTGAGCAGTTCGCAGGATGGAGGGGCCCCGGCGAATCCAGCGCCGGGGCCCCTCCGCGTGTCCGCGCGAGGCGGCTCAGTCGTGCCAGGCGCCGAAGTCCTCCAGCAGCCTCTGGAGGGGCTCGAAGACGCCGGGGGTGGCGGCGATCGCCAGGTCGCGTGCGGGGCGCTCTCCGGGCCGTCCACCGGTCAGCGCGCCCGCCTCCCGGGCGATCAGGTCGCCCGCGGCGAGGTCCCAGGGGTGCAGCCCCCGCTCGTAGTAGCCGTCGAGCCGGCCCGCGGCCACGTCGCACAGGTCGACCGCGGCCGAGCCGCTGCGCCGGATGTCGCGCACCAGCGGGATCAGCCGCCGGGCGACGTCGGCCTGGTGGACGCGGACCTCGGTGACGTAGTTGAAGCCGGTGGAGACCAGTGCCATTTCGAGGGGCGCCGTCGGACGGCAGGACAGGACACGTTCGCCCGCCCCGCCGCCGCTCCCCCGGGCCCCGCCGCCGCGCACGGCGTGGAACGTCTCGCCCCGCATCGGGATCTCGACGACCCCGACGACGGTCTCGCCGCCGCGCTCGGCGGCGATGGAGACGGACCAGGTGGGCAGGCCGTAGAGGTAGTTGACCGTGCCGTCGAGGGGGTCGATCACCCAGCGGATGCCGCTGGTGCCCTCGCTGGAGGCGCCCTCCTCGCCGAGGAAGCCGTCCTCGGGGCGGTGTTCGGAGATCAGGCCCGTGATCAGTTTCTCGGCCGCGATGTCCATCTCGGTGACCACGTCGATGGGGCTCGACTTGGTGGCGGCGACCGCGAGGTCGGCCGGGCGGCCGTCCCGCAGCAGCTCACCGGCCCGGCGGGCGGCTTCGCGGGCGAGTTCGAGCAGTTCCGTGTGCAGGGGGTCGGTCACGCCGTTCCTCACGCGTAGGGGCTGTCGGCGCCCGCGGCGGCGGGCCTGGGGGCGCGGGCGGGGCAGCAGCCGACCGGGCACAGGTTGTGGCTCGCGCCGAGTTGCCCGAGAGCGCACGGAGCGACCTCCACGCCGCTCTCCGCCTGCGCGCGTTCCAGGACGAGCTCGCGGATCGCGGCGGCGAAACGCGGATCGGCGCCGACGGTGGCCGAGCGGCGCACCGGCAGGCCGAGCTCCTCCGCCTTGGCCTTGGCCTCCGTGTCGAGGTCGTAGAGGACCTCCATGTGGTCGGAGACGAAACCGATGGGGGCCATCACGACGGCCGGGACGCCGGCCGCGTGCCGCTCCTCGAGGTGGTCGCAGATGTCCGGCTCCAGCCAGGGGATGTGCGGGGCGCCGGAGCGGGACTGGTAGACGAGCTGCCAGGGGTGGTCCACGCCGGTGCGCTCGCGGACGGCGTCGGCGACGAGCCGCGCGGTGTCCAGGTGCTGCTTCACGTACGCGCCGCCGTCGCCGTGGTCCTCCACGGGGCCGGAGCCGTCCGCGGCCGCGTTCGGGATCGAGTGGGTCGAGAACGCGAGGTGCGCGCCGTCACGGACGTCCTCGGGGAGGTCGGCCAGCGAGTGCAGCACCCCCTCGATCATGGGCTCCAGGAAGCCGGGGTGGTTGAAGTAGTGCCGCAGCTTGTCGACCTTGGGCGGGGCGAGGCCCTCGGCCGCCAGCTCGGCCAGCGAGTCGGCGAGGTTCTCGCGGTACTGGCGGCAGCCGGAGTACGAGGCGTACGCGCTGGTGGCGAGGACGAGGATGTGGCGGCGGCCGTCGGCGACCATCTCGCGCAGGGTGTCCGTGAGATACGGGGCCCAGTTGCGGTTGCCCCAGTAGATCGGCAGGTCCAGGCCGTGGTCGGCGAAGTCCTTGCGCAGGGCGTCCAGCAGCGCGCGGTTCTGGTCGTTGATGGGGCTGACCCCGCCGAAGAGGAAGTAGTGCTGCCCGACTTCCTTGAGGCGTTCCTTGGGGATGCCGCGCCCGCGCGTCACGTTCTCCAGGAACGGGACCACGTCGTCCGGGCCTTCCGGGCCGCCGAAGGAGAGCAGGAGCAGGGCGTCGTAGGGGGTGGCGTCGAGCACGTCTCGCATGAGTCGATCCTGCCACCCGGCTCTGACAGCCGGAAAACGGCGGGGGGACGGACGGGACAGCGACCCTCGCACACCAGTGCATTAGGGTTGCCTAAGTTCGTAAGCTGTATGAGGCGCGTTCACGCCTTACCGGTTCCGCCGGGCTCACCGCACGCGTCACCGAGTCCCGACGAACCGCCTTCCTTCACGCCGCGCCGAGCCGCCACGCGCGCGTGACCGGACCACCGGAGACCCCCGTGCCCAGCCCGTACCGCGCCCTGTTCGCCGCCCCCGGCTCCAAAGGCTTCTCCGCCGCGGGGTTCGTCGGCAGGATGCCGCTGTCGATGATGGGCATCGGCGTGGTCACGATGGTCTCCCAGCTCACGGGCCGCTACGGGCTCGCGGGCGCGCTGTCGGCGACCATCGCACTGGCGGCCGCCGCCTTCGGACCGCAGATCTCGCGTCTGGTGGACCTGCACGGTCAGCGCAGGGTGCTGCGCCCGGCCACGCTCGTCGCGCTCGCCGCCTCAACCGGACTGCTGCTCGCCGCCCACTACGAGTGGCCGGACTGGGTGCTGTTCGTGTGCGCCGCCGGCATCGGCACCGTGCCGAGCCTCGGCGCCATGATCAGGGCCCGCTGGGCGGCCGTGTACCGAGGCACTCCGCAACTGCACACGGCGTACTCCTTCGAGTCCGTGGTGGACGAGGTGTGCTTCATCTTCGGGCCGATCATCTCCATCGGTCTGTCCACCGCATGGTTCCCGGAGGCCGGACCGCTGCTGGCGGCGGGCTTCCTGGCCGTCGGCGTCTTCTGGCTGACCGCCCAACGGGCCACCGAGCCCGAGCCGCACCCGCGCGGGCAGCGCGCCGACGGTTCGGCACTGCGCTCGCCCGGCCTACAGGTCCTGGTGGCCACCTTCGTGGCGACCGGAACGATCTTCGGTGCGGTCGACGTGGTCACCATCGCCTTCGCCGAGGAGCAGGGCCACAAGGGCGCCGCCAGCGTCGTCCTTGCGGTGTACGCGGCGGGTTCCTGCGTGGCCGGGCTCGTGTTCGGCCTGCTGCACCTCAAGGGGGCGCCGGAACGTCGCTGGCTGCTGGGCGTGTTCATGATGGGCGTGAGTATGATCCCCCTCCTACTGGTCGGAAACTTGCCGTTTCTGGCCGTGGCGCTGTTCGTTGCGGGTCTGGCCATCGCTCCCACGATGATCACCACGATGTCCCTCATCGAAGAGCACGTACCACGTGCACAACTGACCGAGGGCATGACCTGGATCAGCACCGGGCTCGCGGTCGGGGTCGCGTTCGGCTCCGCCATCGCCGGCTGGGTCATCGACGCGGCCGGGGCGCGAGCCGGGTACGGGGTTCCGGCGGTGTCCGGAGCCGTCGCGGTCGCGGTCGGTTTCCTGGGGTACCGCCGGCTGAGCAGGCCGGCTCCGGGTCGGGGAGGCACCGTTGAGCAGCACAGCGAGCGGGAAGAACGGCACGTGGCGTAACTGGGGCGGCAACGTCGCCGCGCGCCCCGCGCGGGAGGTCATGCCCGCCTCCGTCGACGAACTGGCCGAGGCCGTGCGCCGGGCCGCCGAGGACGGGCTGAAGGTGAAGGCGGTCGGCAGCGGCCACTCCTTCACGTCGATCGCCGCGACCGACGGTGTGTTGATCCGCCCTCAACTGTTGACCGGCATCCGCAAGATCGACCGTGACGACTTGACCGTCACGGTGGAGGCCGGCACACCGCTCAAGAGACTCAACATGGCCCTCGCGCGCGAGGGCCTGTCGCTCACGAACATGGGCGACATCATGGAGCAGACGGTCTCCGGGGCCACCAGCACCGGCACCCACGGCACCGGCCGCGAGTCCGCGTCGATCGCGGCCCAGATCAAGGGCCTGGAACTGGTCACGGCCGACGGCTCTGTGCTCACCTGCTCCGAGAAGGACAACCCCGAGGTCTTCGCGGCCGCCCGGATCGGCCTGGGCGCTCTCGGCATCGTCACCGCCATCACCTTCGCCGTGGAGCCGATCTTTCTGCTCACCGCGCGCGAGGAGCCGATGCCGTTCGACAAGGTCCTCGCCGACTTCGACGAACTGTGGGCGGAGAACGAGCACTTCGAGTTCTACTGGTTCCCGCACACCGGCAGCACCAACACCAAGCGCAACAACCGCAGCGCCGGTCCGCGCAAGCCGGTGAGCCAGGTCGCGGGCTGGATCGAGGACGAGTTCCTCTCCAACGGCGTCTTCCAGGTGGCCCAGTGGGTCGGCCGCGCGGCGCCCGCCACGATCCCGACGATCGCCCGGGTCTCCAGCAAGGCCCTGTCCGCGCGCACCTACACCGACATCCCTTACAAGGTCTTCACGTCTCCGCGCCGGGTGCGGTTCGTGGAGATGGAGTACGCGGTCCCGCGCGAGGCGGTGACCGAGACGCTGAGCGAGCTCAGGTCCATGGTCGAACGCTCGCGTCTGCGGGTGAGCTTCCCCGTGGAGGTGCGCACCGCGCCCGCCGACGACATCACCCTGTCCACCGCCTCCGGCCGCGACAGCGCGTATATCGCCGTCCACATGGTCAAGGGCACTCCCTATCAGGGGTACTTCACCGCCGCGGAGCGCATCTTCACCGCGCACGAGGGCCGGCCGCACTGGGGCAAGGTGAACACGCGGGACGCGGAGTACCTCGCCGGGGTCTATCCGCGCTTCGGCGAGTTCACGGCGCTGCGGGACCGGCTGGACCCCGACCGCCGGTTCCAGAACGACTACTTGCGGAGGGTCCTGGGGGCGTAGGGACTCCGGAGGCGGACTCCGCGACCGGCGGTGTCCGCCTCCTCGATCGAATCAGGCCATTCGCGCGTATCGGGAACCTTCGGGAGATTGCGTGAAGTACGCCACCTCCAAGATCGCAAAAAGTCCGCAAGAGGCGGCCAAGTCCCACCTCTTGCGAGAAGTTGAGTGGCGCGCCAATCCACGCACGTGGCCCAAATGGAGTACTGTTGCGAGCCCTGGGCCCGGTCTCCCGCCAGGATGTCCGGAGCCTCGCCGGACCGCCTGAAGGGGGGCTAGTTGCACAGGGTGATGGTGTTGGTCACTCAGCGTGGCGAATAGGTAACCGTGCCATAACGGCGAGGCAGGGCCTGTGCCCGACACGCCGGGCAACTCGGCAAGGTTGTGGCAGGCTGCACCCGGGCAGGCCACACTCGACTAGCGGAAGCAGCGACGCACGTGACGTCGGCAGGCACCACCCGGGAGGTCCCCATGCCCGAACTGCGTGTCGTGGCCGTCTCGAATGACGGCACACGGCTGGTGCTGAAGGCTGCGGACAGCACGGAGTACACGCTTCCGATCGACGAGCGTCTGCGCGCCGCCGTACGCGGCGACCGTCCCCGCCTCGGCCAGATCGAGATCGAGGTGGAGAGCCATCTCCGCCCCCGCGACATCCAGGCGCGTATACGTGCCGGTGCGACCGCGGAAGAAGTCGCGCAGATGGCCGGCATCCCCGTCGACCGTGTGCGCCGCTTCGAGGGCCCCGTGCTGGCCGAGCGAGCCTTCATGGCCGAGCGGGCCCGGAAGACTCCGGTCCGTCGGCCCGGAGAGAACGCCGGGCCACAGCTCGGCGAGGCCGTCCAGGAACGGCTGTTGCTCCGCGGCGCCGAGAAGGACACCGTCCAGTGGGACTCGTGGCGTCGCGACGACGGCACCTGGGAAGTCCTGCTGGTCTACCTGGTCGCGGGCGAACCCCACTCGGCGAGCTGGACGTACGACCCGCCCCGGCGGCTCGTCCAGGCCGTCGACGACGAGGCGCGCTCGCTGATCGGCGAGTCCGACGACCTGGCCGCCCCCGAGCCCAGCTTTCCCTTCGTCCCGCGTATCGCACGGCTGCCCCGCGACCGTCCGCTGGACCGCACCCTCGACCGGCCGAGCCTGCCCGCCCAGCCGTCCGAGTCGGCCGAGGAGAGCACGGCCGAGCGGGAACGCGACTCGCTGACCAGCCTGTTGGAGGCGGTGCCGAGTTTCCGGGGCGACATGGTCGTCCCGGAGCGCCCGGCGGAGCCCGTCACGGAGGAGCCCGACGAGCAGGAGCCGGGCGCCGAGGAGCCCCCGGCGCCCGCCGCCTCCGCCGGTTCCGCCTACGCGGACGTCCTCATGCCGCGTTCCGTCGGAAGCCATCGCGACCGTCTCATCGGAGCCACCGACCGCCAGGCCGAGGCGGACGGCGTCCGTCCGGGCCGCCGCGCCGCGGTGCCGAGCTGGGACGAGATCGTGTTCGGCACCCGGCGGAAGAAGCAGGAGTAAGCGGCCCTCGGGCAACTCGCCCGGGGCGTCCGCCGGTTCGCGGTTCTCGGTTCGCACACCGGTACATACGTAGGGGAGGGCCGCACCTGTTCGGTGCGGCCCTCCCCTACGTATGGAGTCACTGCGGATCGGGGCCCACGGCGACCGGCCGGTCCGGGTCCGAGGACCACTCCGACCAGGACCCGACGTACAGGGCCGCCGGGATCTCCGCGACCGCCAGCGCCAGCACCTCGTGAGCCCCGGAGACGCCCGAGCCGCAGTACACGCCGACCTCGGTGCCGTCCGACGCCCCCAGGGCCTTGAAGCGGTCCCTCAGGTCCTCCACGGGCAGAAAGCGGCCGTCCGGGCCCACATTGTCGTTCGTGGGCGCGGACACGGCGCCCGGGATGTGTCCGCCGACACGGTCGATCGGCTCGACCTCGCCCCGGTACCGCTCCCCCGCGCGGGCGTCGAACAGCACTCCGGAGCGCGCCAGGGCCGCGGCCCCGTCCGCGTCGAGGAGGCCCACGGCACCCGGCGCCGGCTCGAAGTCGCCCTCCACGCGCGCGTGGACGCCCACCGAGAGATCGCCCCGCCACGACGGCAACCCGCCGTCGAGGACCCGCACGTCCGGGTGACCCGTCCAGCGCAGCAGCCACCACGCGCGGGCCGCCGCCCAGCCCTGCCCGCCGTCGTAGACGATCACTGGACGGCCGGCCGAGACACCCGCCCGGCGCATCGCCGCGCCGAACTCGGCAAGGTCCGGCAGCGGGTGCCGGCCACGGCCTCCGGGCGCGCCCGCGAGCTCCCGGTCCAGGTCCACGTAGGCCGCGCCCGGCACGTGTCCGGCCTCGTACGCGGCCCGGCCGTCGAACGGCGGCTCCCCGGCCGCCTTGGCCACGCTGAGCTGCCAGCGGACGTCGAGGACGACGGGCGGGTGCTCCCCCGCCAGGTCGCCGGCCAGTTCCGATGCGGTGATGATGGCGTTCATGGCCACCATCCTGGCGCACGGGGTGGCCCCGTCGCTCATGTCCGGCTACTCTGCTCGGCCGGACAGGCTCGATCACGAGGCGTGCGGAGTCGAGCACATGCCGTACATGCGATCGACATACGGCGACAACCGCGCGTAAACCGTTGAGAAACCCCCCATCAGGCATCCTCCGAGGGCGGAAGCGAAGCGGCCACCAGAAGTGGCCGAGGAGAGAGTGACGATGACCGAGGCAGGCGGGTCGACCGGCCCGATCGGCGCAGCACACACTCGGTATGCGCCCGGTACACCCTGCTGGGTGAGTCTGATGGCGCACGGATTGACCGCGACGCAGGAGTTCTACGGCGGGCTGTTCGGCTGGGAGTTCCAACCCGGACCGCACCAGCTCGGCCCCTACATGCGGGCGCTGCTCGACGGCGAGGAGGTGGCCGGCATCGGCCAACTGGCCCCGGACCGCCACCTCCCCGTCGCCTGGACGCCCTATCTCGCCTCGGACGACGTGGACAGGACCGCCGAAACGATCCGGTTGTGCGGCGGCACGGTCGGGGTCGGTCCCTTGGACGCCTCCGCCGCCGGACGCCTGGCGATCGGCTCGGACCCCTCCGGCGCGGTCTTCGGCGTCTGGCAGGCCGCCGCCCACATCGGCACGGGCATCACCGGCGTACCCGGCACCCCCGCCTGGTACGAGCTGACGACCTTCGAGACCGCGGGCGTCCACAAGTTCTACGAGACGGTGTTCGGCTACGACGAGGAGGCGACCGTGGCCGCCGACCTCGACTACGTGACGCTGAACGTCGCCGGCCGCCCGGTCGCCGGCATCCACGGCGTGGGGCCCGCGCTGCCCCGGGACCAGGGGCCGCACTGGACGACGTACTTCGAGGTGGCCGACACGGACGCGGCGCTCGCCCTGGTCGTCGACCTGGGCGGGCACGTCCTCGAGCCGGCCCAGGACAGCGCGCACGGGCGCGTGGCGACCGTGGCCGACCCCGAGGGGGCCCGCTTCTCCCTGATCCAGGGACCGCGGTGAGGGGCGGTTCCCCGAGCCGGTCCTAGACCTGCTGGACCGGCAGCACGTCCGGCGACAGGGCCGCCGCCCGGGCCGACGCCGAGGCCATACGGCGTCGGTGGTGGCGTCGGCACAGCACCTCGTAGCCGACCGTGTCCGCCTGGTCGACGTCGCCGACGACGACCTGCGCGCCCTCGACGACCATGGCCCCGCCCACTGTGCGGGCGTTGTGCGTGGCGCGGGCGCCGCACCAGCACAGGGCCTCGACCTGGAGGACCTCCACGCGGTCGGCGAGTTCGACGAGCCGCTGGGAGCCGGGGAACAGTTTGGAACGGAAGTCGGTGGTGATACCGAAGGCGTAGACGTCGATGTCCAGGTCGTCGACCACGCGCGCGAGCTGATCGATCTGCTCCTCGGCGAGGAACTGCGCCTCGTCCGCGATCACGTAGTCCGCGCGGCCGCCGTGCGCGAGGTGGTCGACGAGAGAGGCGTACACGTCCTGACCGTCCTCGACCTCGACCGCGTCGGTGACCAGGCCGAGCCGGAAGGACAGCTTGCCCTCGCCCGCCCGGTCGTCGCGGGTGAAGATCATGCCCTGCAGCCCGCGCGCGGAGCGGTTGTGCTCTGTCTGCAGAGCCAGCGTCCTTTTGCTTGACCATCCACCATGTTCCGGGGAGCCGTAGATACGGGCCTTGGCAGATCGCGCCAAGGGAGGATACTCACGGAGTTCCGGACCGACCCCGAGTGCACCCGAGGCGTTTCCGCAGTCGGTGACCGCCGTCGAGATCGAGACACTCTGCCGCCGGACCTTCGGAGCGAACCCGACGGTGCCCTCCGCGACCGAGCTGGGCACCGGGGATGCACACATCCGAGGCGTTCCAGCAGTCGTGCTGCCGCTGGGGCGTGGCGCAGTCGATGGGGCGCGTCGGGTCGGCCCTGGACAACGCCGCCGCGGAGTCGTTCCACTCGGTCCTCAAGGTTCGAGTACATCCACCGGCACACCTTCGCCACCCGCGCCGAGGCCCGGCTGAAGACCGCGACGTGGATCGCTGACTTCTACAACACGAAACGCCGTCACAGCGCAGCCGGCGGGAAGCCGCCCGTCGAGTTCGAACGGATCATCCAGGAAGCGCGAGCCCGGACCGATCAGGAAGGCCGGGCCGCATAACCAACGTCTCTACGAAAACTGGGGATTGACACAAGCGTACGGCGCGGTGGCTGAGCGGCTTGCGCCCGCCGTGCCATTGAGGCGCGGCGCCTGGGTGACCGTGCGGCCGGGGCGGCTGGGGCAGGTCAGAGGCCGCCGGTGTTGAGCAGCCGGTTGGGGGTGTCGGAGCGGACGCCGCGTACGACGCCGCGGGTGGCCGTGCGGTCGAGCCAGACGTGGACTTGGTCGGCCGTGGCGTGCGGGTGTGCCGACAGGTACAGCGCGATCACGCCGGTCGCGTGCGGTGCGGCCCAGGACGTCGCACCGCCGGTCTCCGTGACCGTACCGCCGCCGGCAAGGGCCGAGGTCACCTTCTGGCCGGGGGCGTACAGGTCGACGCACCGTCCATAACCCGAGCCGTAGGAGCCGCCGTCGCTCCACGCTCGGTCGTTCGAAGTGGAGGCCGCCACGACGATGGTGCCGGGGACGCCGGCCGGGGAGTGCTTGCAGGCGTCGTCATGGAAATTGCCGGCCGACACCACCGTCGGGATCCCCGCATCGACCATCTTCTTCACGGCGGACTCCAGCGCCGCCGACCGGTGGTCGAGGTTGAGCGACATGTTCACCACCGCCGGCTTCTGCGCGTGCGCGGTAACCCACTTGACCGACTTCACGAGCGCCGCCTCGGCCGCCGCCGACGAACCGCCGCCCCCGCTCTCGCACAGGATGCCCTGGACCCGTACCAGCTCCGCCTTGGGCGCCACCCCGTACTTCGCCCCGCCGATGACGCCGGCGACGAACGTGCCGTGGCCGGTCCCCTCCTCGCTGAAGCAGTCACCGGAGTCCTTCGGGCCCACAAAGTCGGCGCCGAGGTGGGCGCGTCCGCCGAACTCCTTGTGGGCAATGTCCATCCCGGTGTCGATCACATAGACGTGCACGCCCTTGCCCGTGGCGGTGGTGGTGAGCTTCCCGTTCAGCGGACGCGACCGCTGGTCCAGGATGTCCAGGTTCCACGGCACGTTCCGGGTGACGCGCGCCGCCGCGGCCGGTGCGGCCAGCTTCTCCAGGCCGGCGTCAGGCACCGCCGCCGAGCCGGACGGCGTCCCGCCCCCTGAGGCCGCCGCGCCGGCTTCCCCGCCACAGGCCGAGGCCCCGAACACCGTCACCATGGCCACCGCGATGAGACCGGCCTTCGTCACATTCCGCGTCACGACGTCCCCCACTTGCCCGTTTCGTACACAGTCAGCGCACAAGACGAGCACAGGGGGCGAGCGGTTCCGGCGAGGCGTGCGGGTGGGTCGGTGCACGCGCTCGACGGAACCTGTCCGGCTGCGCACCGGTAAGGCCCCCGGACACGATCCCACGGGACCGGGGCGTCGTGGATGTCAGAGCAGTAGGCGACGCCCGAGATACCGCGCGCTCTCAGCGCCGGGTGATAACTGGTTCAACCCACGCCGACACGCACCCACGGGTGGGAGATCCGCTTGCAGTCGAGAACGAACGCGTGGGAGCCGTGACGCCGGGCTCGGTGAAAGCTCTGCGGCCCCGGGAGCAGCACTGACAGACTCGGGTGCGTGGGGCTTCCGAGCGGCCGCTGGACAATCGCCCGCTCTGCCGGACGCGCTCCGCGACCTGCCAGTCCGGGGCCTGGAAGAACCTGCGTCGTCGAGTGGAATCGGGAGGACCGGCTTCGTCTGTCTCCAACGCCACGGTGACCACATCCGGCGGGGAGATCTCGGAGAGGCCGAAGGCCCAGCTTCGACGTCCCGCGAGCTCGACGCCGTTACCTTCGGCGACCCGCTGTACGGCTCGTTCTGACCCGTACACATACCGGCCGCCCCCAGGCGTACCGGCGCCAGGCGAAGAAGAAGATCGCCGCGCTGTGGGTGAGCATCGGCTTCCAGCGATTGGGCGGGGACCCGGCCGGGGTGGCCCTGGCCGACGTGCCGGAGGCCAAGCGGCCCGGTACCCGCCTCACGCTGCTTGTGGCGCTGGTGCTGTACCGGATCACCGACGCCGACGTGGCTGCCTGGCGAGCGGGCCGAGGCGAGCGGACAGGCAGCACAGACAGTGACCTGACCCGCGGCCCAGCCTTCGGCGCGATCACGGTGCTGCTGCGGCGTCCTGGATCAAGGCGCCGTGGATCGCGGAGAGCCGGGCGGCCGGACGGGCACGGGCCGGAGTCGCGGAGACCAGCCCGTCGGGATCGGAGAGCTGCGGACCGAGGGGACGGCGGCCGAACGCACTGCCGAGTTCCGGCCGTCCGGGATGCTGTGGCAGGACGGGGCCGATCGGCCTTTACTGGAAGGTGAGGACCACCAGAATAGGCGACCGAATCGTTTCGCCCGACGCCTGATGCTTCGCCAAGGCAGGAGGTCGTGCCATGGACCCGCATCTGCGAGAGCGCGACCTACCGCACCTCGTGGTCGACCGCCCGGACCGGCTGCGCGGCCGGGTCTTCGTCCTCGACGACCAGCCGATGCTGGTCGGGCGGGACTCCGACTGCCAGATCCAGGTGGGCGATCCGGGCGTCAGCCGGCGGCACGCGGTGGTGTGGCGGGCCTCGGGCCGGACCACCGTCGAGGATCTGGCCTCCGCCAACGGCACCATGCTGAACGGTCACCCGGTGCTCGGGCAGCAGGTGCTGCACTCGGGCGACGTACTGGATTTTGGGCCCTTAGAGGTGCATTACGAAGAGCTGCGCCCCGCCGACCGGACCGTTCAGACCCCGAAGCCCGGGGCCGGCGGCACCCTGGGCGGTACCTCGAACACCATGCCGGGCTGGGGCCCCGCCCCTGAGCCCGGGCCCACGCCTCACGGCGCTCCCGCCGCAGGGCCGCCACCCTCCGGCCCGCCGGGCCGCCCGGCACCGCGCGAGGCCGGCCGTACGCCGCCCGGCGGCGAGCGGCGGTTCGACATCGGGGAGCAGCAGGCCGACCGGCTGAGCAACATCGCCGGGGACCAGTACAACTACGTTCAGCAGGCGCAGCGCGAGAGCTTTTTCCAGGAGATCGCCGCGACCCGTACCAGGGCGCGACACCTGATCATGCTCGGCTTCCTGCTCTTTGTGGTCGGGGGCGGGATCTACGGCTGGGTGATCATTCGATCCGTTGTCAGGACCACCGACGATATTTCGTCCGGGAGTTCGAACTTCGACTCCTCCCCAGAGCTGCTCGGCCCGAAGGTGGCCGGGGTGCCGGTAGGGGCGGTCGGGTTCGCGATGGCGGCTATCGGGACGGTTCTGACGGTCATCGGGATCGTTCTGCACATCGTGACGACGTCCCGGCGCCGCCGCTTCGAGGATGCCGAGCGGCAGGCGTCCTGGCGGCAGCGGTGAGGAGATGGGGAGCCATGGCCTTCAACATCGGCAACCAGCAGGGCGGCGTGGTCAACAACGTCGCCGGGAACCAGACCGTTCACGGTGGTCAGTCGGCCGTCTTCACGGCGGGCGGGCAGGAGGTGCGCGGCCTGGTCCGGGAACTGAGGGCGTCGATCGAGCGGACGGCGCTGCCGCCGGCAATCGAGCCCGAGGTGCGGGCCGAGCTGGACTCGCTGGACGAGGAGGTCGCCCGGCCGGAGCCGGACCGGGAGGCAGTGGCGGGCCGGCTCGGCCGGATCACCCGGCTGCTGTCCTCGGCGGGTGCGCTGGCCACGGCGAGCACCGGGCTGATCGGGCCGCTCGGAGCGCTCGCGGGCTGGCTCGGCGCACTCGGCCAGCCGATCTTGCGGGCGATCGCAGGCTGATGGGAGGAGGCTGACGGAGAGGGCCTTTGCCCAGGGAAACTTCAGCCGACGCCTCCTCCGATCACTCAACCAGACGCCAGCACCTCCCCGGGGAGCAAAGACTCCACAGGCGCAGGCGAGCACAGCGGCTACGTCAGGAGGGCTGGACGCCGTCCTCGACACCTACGAACAGCCTTGGCCGCCGGCGCAACCGACGGACACCGGGTGCAGGCGGCGACCGAGAGGCGCTGCAGACCACCGCACGCTGAATCACGGCCTGTTCGGCCGACAACCCTCAGTCAGAGGCCACTGGCAGGACGTCCGGCGACAGCGCGCCGGCGCCGGCGGAAGCGCTCGTCATACGGCGCTGATGGTGGCGCCGGCACAACACCTCATAGCCGACCTCCGCCGCGGGGCTGCTCACGTCACCGACAACGACCTGCTCACCTTCCACCACCATCTCGCCGTCCACCGTGCGGGCATTGTGCGTGGCACGCGCCCCGCACCAGCACATCGCCTCCACCTGGAGCGTCTCAATGCGGTCCGCCAGCTCGATCAGCCGCCGCGAGCCAGGAAAGAGCTTCGTGCGGAAGTCGGTGGTGATACCGAAGGCGAAGACATCCATGCCCAAGTCATCCACGACCCGCGCCAACTGGTCGATCTGCACCGGCGCCAGGAACTGCGCCTCGTCCACGATCACGTAGTCGACCCTGCCACCATGGGACACCCGGTCGACGACATAGGCGTACAGATCCATGCCCGGCACCGCCTCGACCGCGTCGGTCACCAGCCCCAGCCGTGAAGACAGCTTCCCCTCCCCCGCACGGTCGTCCCGAGTGAAGATCAGACCCTGCAGCCCCCTCGCCGACCGGTTGTGCGCAATTTGCAACGCCAGCGTCGACTTCCCGCAGTCCATGGTTCCGGAGAAGAACACCAGCTCGGGCATGGGGAGTCGAACGCCTTTCGGTGAAGGGGGGCAGAAACGGTTCTGGGAGGGTCCGGGACCTCAGGAGCGTACTTCGAGCAGGGGCACCAGCTGCTCGGCAGGGGTCATCGAACCGTGGTTGCCGACCATCGCCGACTCCTTGGGCTCCCGCTCGGAAGCGATGATCAGGACGTCGTCCCGGGCGGCTGCGACCACATCGCCGAGGCGGGCGTGCACCCGCTCGTCGACCTGCGGCCCGAACCAGCCCGCGGCGATCGCCTCGTCCCGGGAGGCCACCCAGAACTGTTCGCCGAGCACCTCGCGCCAGCAGGTCAGAACGTCGTTCTCGGCGCCCGGCACGGCGTAGACATGGCGGGCGCGGCCCTCGCCGCCCAGCAGGGCGACTCCGGCGCGCAGTTCCCAGTCCGCGTCGAAGTCGATGCGGTGTTCGTCGTCGAAGGGCACGTCGACCATGCCGTGGTCGGCGGTGACATAGAGCGCGCTGCGCGGCGGCAGTTGCTCGGCGAGACGCTGGACGAGCCGGTCGACGTACATGAGCTGTCCGCGCCAGGTGTCGGAGGCGACGCCGTAGCGGTGCCCGGCGCCGTCGAGTTCGGCGTAGTACGTGTAGACGAGGGAGCGGTCGCCGGCGGCGAGCTGCTCGGCGGCGAGGTCCATGCGCTCCTCGCCGGTCAGCCGCCCGTGAAACGTTCCGCCACTGAGCGCGACCTTGGTGAGCGGGGTGTTCTGGAACGCGGGGGACGACACCTGGGCGGCGTGCACACCCGCCTCCTGGGCAAGCTGGAAGACCGTGGGATACGGCTGCCAGGCGGCCGGCGAGGTCCACGGCTGCCAGCGGAGCTGGTTCATCAGCGCGCCGGTGGCCGGGTTGCGCACGGTGTAGCCGGGCAGGCCGTGCGCGCCGGGCGGGAGGCCGGTGCCGACGGAGGCGAGGGAGGTCGCGGTGGTCGCCGGATAGCCGGCGGTCAGCGGACGTCCGGTGCCGCCGCGCGAGCTGCCGAGGAGCGCGTGCAGATACGGCGCCTCTTCGGGGTGGTCCTTGATCTGCTCCCAGCCGAGGCCGTCGATCAGGAAGACGCAGTTGCGGTCGGCCGGGGTCAGCTCGCCGATCGCCGCGGTCGTGCCGGGTACGCCCATGCCCGCGGCCAGCGTGGGCAGCAGGTCGGCAAGGGAGCCGGAGCCGTACTCGGGGACGGGGGCGGAGCCGACGGCGAGGGGTTCGGGGAAGTCCCAGGGGGCGGACTGTGCCATCAGCGGGTGACGTCCGCTGTCGCCTCGGAGAGCGACTGCGCGAAGGCGAGCGTCTGGCGCACCGTCTCCGGGCCGTCCCCGGCCTCGCTGACCCGCAGGCTGAGGTCGTCCGCCGTCGAGTTGCCGGTGTAGCCGTGATCGGCGTCGCAGTTGGGGTCGCCGCAGGCGGCGGGTTCCAGGTCGATGCGGGAGACGGCGCCCCAGCCGATGGTCAGCACGACCTCGCGCGGCAGGGTGCCCGGCGCATACGACTCGGGGTTCGCGACCACGCGGCTGAGGACGACCGAGGAGATCCGGCCGAGCTTCACCGATTCCGTGGACGTCGTGGCGTACGGCGTCGGGGAGGTGGTGTCGGCGGCCTGCTCGTCGGTGTGGCTGACGATGAAGCGGTTGCCGGTGAGGACCAGCACGGTCACGTGCCGACGCACCTCGTTCTGGTCGAACGTGGTCTCCTGGTGGACCAGGTACGACCGGATCGGCTCGCCGCCCACAGCGGCCTCCACCGCCTCGGCCACGAGGGCCGGGTAGTAGCCGCTGCGCTCGATCGCCGCGCGCAGCCCCTGGGTCGTCGTACTGGTCTTGGCCATGCCCTCCATCCTACGGGGACCCACTGACTGCGAGGCACCGGTCACGACCGCTTCGGCGGGCCGATCCGTCGGCGCCTCGGAGGCCGCGCCCGTGGAGCGAACCGCTGCCCGGGCGTCGCGCCTCGCGCGCGTGCCCAAGATTCGGCCGTCACGAGGCAGGCGACGGGCTCGGGCCCGCCCGCGTCCGCCTCGAACGCGACCACGGCCGATGGACGTTCGCAGCAGTTCGTCACAGCGGCTCGTCGGGGCGGCTCGTCGGGGCGGGCTCCCTGAAGGCCTCAGTACGTCGGCAGGGTCCTCGGTCCGAGGTCGTCGCGCGCGGGCGGGGGCGCGAGGCGGATGGAGGCGCCCAGGACGCTCAGGCCGTGCGGGGCGACGACGACGGGCTCCAGGGTGACCGCGACGACCTCGGGGTGGTCGTCGACCAGCCGGGACACCCGCAGCAGCAGCTCCTCCAGGGCGGGGGTGTCGACGGGCGTCGAACCGCGCCAGCCGAAGAGGAGCGGGGCGGTCCGGATGGAGCGGATCAACGAGGTCGCGTCGCGGTCGGTGACCGGAACCAGGCGGTGCGCCATGTCCCCGAGCAGCTGCGAGGCGGCCCCGGCGAGCCCGAAGGAGAGCACGGCGCCGGCCGCCGGGTCGATGACCGCGCGGACGACTGTGTCGACCCCGCGCGGCGCCATCGCCTGGACGACCGGGCGGAGCTCCTCCGGCCCGCCGAAGAGCTCGGTCAACTCGGCGTACGCGCGGCGCAGTTGCTCCTCGTCGGCCAGGTCGAGGCGTACGCCTCCCAGGTCGGCGCGGTGGCGCAGGTGCGGGGCGGTCGCCTTGAGGGCGACGGGGTAGCCCAGGGCGCCCGCGGCCCGCGCGGCCTCGTCGGGGGTGAGCGCGGGCATCGCCCTGCGGGTGCGGATGCCGTAGCGGCCGAGCAGCTCGCAGGTCTCCTCCGTGCCGAGGGTGAGGCCCTGCCCGCGCGCGAGGAGCCCGCCGATCAGTGCGGCGGCGCCCTTCTCGTCGATGTCCTCGTACTCGGGCACCTTGCCGGGGTCCGCCGCCTCGCGCCGCCACTGGGCGTACTTCACCGCCTCGGCGAGGGCGCGGACGGCGCGTTCGGCGGCGGGGTAGGCGGGGATGAGGTGTGCTCCCTCGGGTGCTTCGACGGCGGCGGGCTGCGGTGTCCCGACGCCTTCCGTCTCGGCACGCGCGCGTGAGACCGCTTCGGCGCGCGGTGCGGTGCTCGTCGCGGCGGACAGGGCTGCCGCGAGGCCGCCGAGTTCCACGTGCACGACGAGCACCGGTTTGGCGGGCGCCGCGGCCGCGGCCGAGCGAAGGGCCTGGGCGAGTTCCCCGTCCCCGGGCGACACCTCGCCGATCGCCGGGATCGCCGTCACGACCACCGCGTCGCACGTCTCGTCGGCCAGCGCCCGGGCCAGGGCGGCGTGGAAGTCCTCCGCCGACGCCTCCGTCGTCAGGTCGAGCGGGGGCAGCGGACGCAGCCCCTCCGAGAGACAGGCGTCGTACGTCAGCTGCCCCAGCGACTCGGAGTTGCCGAGGATCGCGACCCGCGGTCCCGTCGGCAGCGGCTGGCGGGCGAGCAGCAGGCCTGCGTCGACCAGTTCGGTGATGGTGTCCACCCGGATCACGCCGGCCTGTCGCAGGAGCGCCGACACCGTGGCATGGGGCAGCCGCGTCGCCCGCACGGTGTGCCCCTGGGGGGCGGAGCCGGCGCCCTGGACGACCACCAGGGGCTTGGCGGCCGCCGTGCGCCGAGCGAGGCGGGTGAACTTGCGCGGGTTGCCGATGGACTCCAGGTACATCAGGGCGACGTCGGTGTCGGGATCGTCGTACCAGTACTGGAGGACGTCGTTGCCGGAGACGTCCGCGCGGTTGCCGGAGGATACGAAGGTCGACACGCCGGTGACTCCGGTGACGCCGCCGCCGCGCCGGTGGAGCCGGGAGAGCAGGGCGATGCCGATGGCCCCGGACTGGGCGAACAGGCCGATCCGGCCGGGCCTCGGCATCTCCGGGGCGAGCGAGGCGTTGAGCCGCACCTGGGGGGAGGTGTTGATGACCCCGAACGCGTTGGGGCCGATGATCCGCATGCCGTACGCGCGCGCGTGCCGGACGAGTTCGCGCTGGCGCTCGCGCCCTTCGGGGCCGCTCTCCGCGTAGCCGGCGGAGAGGACGACGAGTCCCTGCACGCCGTGTTCGCCGCACTCGGCGACGGCCTCGGGCACCTGCTCGGCCGGGACGGCGACGACCGCGAGGTCGACGGGTTCCGCTATGTCGCGCACCGAGCGGTGCGCGGGCACCGAGTCGAGTTCCTTCAGGTCCTCGGGGAAGGCCTTGTTCACGGCGTAGAGGCGTCCGGTGAAGCCGGCTGCCCGGAGGTTGCCGAGGACGCTCCGGCCGACGCCGCCCGGGGTGCGGCCGGCGCCGACGACGGCCACCGAGCCGGGCGCCAGCAGCCGTCGTACGGAGTGGGCCTCGGCGCGCTGCTCCCGCGCGCGCTGCACGGCGACGGAGCGCTCGGTGGGTTCGAGGTCGAACTCGAGGCGGACGACGCCGTCCTCGAAGTGGCGCTGCTGGGTGTAGCCGGCGTCCGTGAACACCTTGATCATCTTGCTGTTGGCGGGGAGCACCTCGGCGGCGAAGCGGCGGATGTCGCGTTCGCGTGCCACGGCCGCGATGTGTTCGAGGAGCGCGGAGGCGACACCGCGCCCCTGATGGGCGTCCTGCACGAGGAAGGCGACCTCGGCCTCGTCGGCGGGCGCGGAGGCGGCCATGCCGTCGGCGCCAATCCGGTCATAGCGTACGGTTGCGATGAACTCGCCGCCGATGGTGGCCGCGAGTCCCACCCGGTCCACAAAGTCGTGGTGCGTGAAGCGGTGGACGTCCTTTGCGGACAGGCGCGGGTAGGGCGCGAAGAAGCGGTAGTACTTCGACTCGTCCGAGACCTGCTCGTAGAAGCTGACCAGGCGCTCGGCGTCGTCGACGGTGATGGGGCGGATGCGTGCGGTGCCGCCGTCGCGCAGCACCACGTCGGCCTCCCAGTGGGCGGGGTACTCGTGCCGGTCCGACGCGCTCTGCATGGGGCCCAGAGTACGGCTCGCGTACGACAACGGCGCGAGGCAGTCTGTTGAGGACGCACGTCGGATCGAGGCCGCGATCCGACGACCACGTCGGGAGGGGACCGCACGGTCCCTCCCCCCTCACGCTTCACGTGTGGAACACTGGTCTAGACAACCTGAGACACTGAAGGGCAGCATCACATGGCTGAGCGCCGCGTCAACGTCGGCTGGGCCGAGGGCCTTCACGCCCGCCCCGCTTCCATCTTCGTCCGGGCCGCCACGGCCGCAGGTATCCCCGTGACGATCGCCAAGGCCGACGGCAACCCCGTCAACGCGGCCTCCATGCTGGCCGTTCTCGGCCTGGGCGCCAAGGGCGGCGAGGAGATCGTCCTCGCGTCCGAGGCCGAGGGCGCGGACGCTGCCCTCGACCGGCTCGCGAAGCTGGTCGCCGAGGGTCTCGAGGAGCTCCCCGAGACCGTCTGAAAACCCTGACGGCGCACTGCCTTAAAGGCGTCGTCGGGCAACACCGAAGGGCTCGTCCGAATTGTCGGGCGAGCCCTTTGAATTTCCCGCTCATGGGCAGCAGAAATAGCGCCCCGCGAATTAACTCCTCTTTGTATACGGCCCCTGTGTTAATGCCGCAGACCCGTCATGTTTACGGGAGGTTGCGAAGTCCTCACACGGTCGACGCGCTCCACGCCGCCGGTGAAACGCAGTCGGTGCGCGGCCGTCGCGCGCTCGGTGTGCAACGCCGTGACCGCCCGCGCGCGCTCCCCGTCGCCGCGTGCCACCGCGTCCACGATCGCGCCGTGCTCCCCCCAGGACTCCACCGGGTCGGCCGGGGCGTCCACCGCGTACATCCAGGCGATCTTGTGGCGGAGCTGGGTGAGCATCGAGGTCAGGGCCTGGCTTCCGGAGGCCTGGGCGAGCGTCTCGTGGAACCAGCCCCCCAGGGAGCGCAGATCCTCGCTGTTGCCCCTCCTGGCCCGCTCCTGGCCCAGCCTGACGAGACCGCGCAGCACCTTCAGATGGGCCTCGGTGCGGCGCTGGGCGGCCCGGGAGGCGCCGAGCGGCTCCAGCAGCATGCGCATCTCCAGCAGGTCCGCGGCCTCCTGCTCGGTCGGCTCGGCGACGCACGCGCCCGCGTGCCGCCGCGTGACGACGAAGCCCTCCGCCTCCAGCGTGCGCAGCGCCTCCCGGACGGGCACACGGGAGACGCCGTAGCGGCGGGCGAGGAGTTCCTCCGTGAGGCGGCTGCCGCGCTCGTAGACACCCGAGACGATGTCGTCCCGGATGGCCGTGCACACCGAGTGCGCCGGAATACGCATGACGGACCTCCGCCTTAATCCCCGTGAAACGTCGATGATTGACGTGTGTTCCGTGACTCTATTGCAATCAGCGGGAATTTCCGATGGCGGGCTGGAATCCGTGGATATTTTTTGGACAGCGGGATCTCGAAAACGACGAAAGCCCCGGCCGGGAGGGCCGGGGCCGAACGATCTGTCGCCGTGCGTCGTCAGACGTTCACGCCGTGCTTGCGGAGATAGGCGACCGGGTCGATGTCCGAGCCGTACTCGGCGGTGGTGCGGGCCTCGAAGTGCAGATGCGGGCCGGTGACGTTGCCGGTCGCGCCGGAGAGGGCGATCCGCTGGCCCGGGGTGACCTGCTGGCCCACCGACACCTCGATGGACGACAGGTGACCGTACTGGGTGTACGTCCCGTCGTTCATCTTGATCACGACCTGGTAGCCGTAGGACCCGGCCCAGCCGGCCTCGACGACGGTGCCCAGGCCGACCGCGTGCACCGTGGTGCCGCTGGAGGCGTGGAAGTCGATGCCGGTGTGGCTGCCGGAGGACCACAGGGAGCTGCTGGCCTGGTAGCCGGTGGACACGTAGGACCCGGTGATCGGCAGCACGAAAGCGTTGAGGCGCTTGCGCTCGGCCTCGCGGGCGGCACGCACGCGTGCCTCACGCTCCTCCACGGCCTTCTTGGCGGCGGCCTCGCGGGCGGCCTCCTCGAAGGCGGCCTGCTTCTGCACCGCGACCTGGTCGTCGAGCTGCTCGGCGACGGACTCGCCGACCGTGACGACGGGGATCAGCCCGGTCTGCTCGGGCGTGGGCTCGGCGGCGAAGGCCGGAGTGGAGGCGACGGTGGCCATGACACCGGTGGTGGTGAGCGCCGCGACGCCCGCCGCGCGAACGGTGGTCCGTTGCATCCGGCTGGGCCGACGGTGCTTCCCGGTGGCGCAGGTGATCGCCATGAAGTTGGGGGTGTCCTTTCCTTCCCTCTCGCCTACCGGGTTAGCTGACGGGTTCGGAGCAGGAAGGTCTCCTACGGACCCCCTCGCGACTCGCGCGGGCGTCCGATTCACCCCAGGGACTTCTGGGCCCCTCCAGCCGCGAAGGTGGCGACAGGAGGGAGGGTCCCCGGCTCCCCTGGCTCGCGCCGTACGGGGACTCGGCGATGACTGTCCGGTGCCGCGGCTGCGGCGCACTGCCTGACGGACAGCCCGCACGAAGCTAAGCGGGGCGGGTTTCAATCCTCAAACGAATCCCGGTTTTTGTAGCGCATCCCACAGGGCAGACAGGCAACCTCCGCCCCAATTCGGACATCTAGCGGCCCTGGTGACGCTTCCGTCGACCAGGGCCCCTACACGCGCGTGCCGTTGCCGCGGACTGCTCGGCGGCCGGCTCTTCGGCCTACTCCGCGGACACCACCTTCACCTCGCCGATGCCGAGGGCCTCGACCGGTGCCTTGATCTGGGCCGCGTCGCCCACCAGGACGGTCACCAACCGGTCCACCGGGAAGGCGTTCACGGCCGCCGCGGTGGCCTCCACCGTGCCGGTCGCGGCGAGCTGCTGGTACAGCGTCGCCTGGAAGTCGTCGGGCAGGTGCTGCTCGACCTGGTCGGCCAGCGTGCCCGCGACGGCCGCCGCGGTCTCGAACTTCAGCGGCGCCACCCCGACCAGGTTCTGCACGGCGACGTCACGCTCGGCGTCGGTCAGCCCCTCGGCGGCGAGGGTGCGCAGCACCTTCCAGAGGTCCTCGAGCGCGGGACCGGTGTTCGGGGTGTCCACGGAGCCGCTGATGGCGAGCATCGCGGCGCCGGAGCCGTCCGGAGCGGACCGCAGGACCTGTCCGAAGGCGCGGACGCCGTAGGTGTAGCCCTTCTCCTCGCGCAGGACGCGGTCCAGACGGGAGGTGAGAGTGCCGCCGAGGCAGTACGTGCCGAGCACCTGAGCGGGCCACACGCGGTCGTGCCGGTCGGCGCCGATACGGCCGAGCAGCAGCTGCGTCTGGACGGCGCCGGGGCGGTCCACGATGACGACCCGGCCGGTGTCGTCGGCGGTCACCGGCGGCACGGGCCGCGGCTGGGCCGAGGAGCCCGTCCAGGCGCCCAGGGTGTCGCTGAGCAGCGCGTCCAGGTCGACGCCGGTGAGGTCGCCGACGACCACGGCGGTGGCCGTGGCGGGGCGGACGTGCTTCTCGTGGAAGGCGCGTACCGCCGCGGAGTCGATCTTCTCGACCGTCTCCGCCGTGCCCTGGCGCGGGCGGGACATGCGCGCGGTGGCCGGGAACAGCTCCTTGGAGAGCTCCTTGGCCGCGCGCCGGGAGGGGTTGGCCAGCTCGTGCGGGATTTCGTCCAGCCGGTTGCGGACGAGGCGCTCGACCTCGCTGTCGGCGAACGCGGGCGCCCGCAGCGCGTCGGCGAGGAGGCCGAGGCCCTTGGGCAGGCGCGAGGCCGGCACTTCGAGGCTCAGCCGGACGCCGGGGTGGTCGGCGTGCGCGTCCAAGGTGGCGCCGCAGCGCTCCAGTTCGGCGGCGAACTCCTCGGCGGAGTGCTTGTCGGTGCCCTCGGAGAACGCGCGCGCCATGATCGTGGCGACGCCGTCGAGGTCGGCCGGTTCGGCGTCCAGCGGGGCGTCGAGGAGGATCTCGACGGCGACGACCTGCTGGCCGGGGCGGTGGCAGTGCAGGACCGTCAGGCCGTTGGCCAGCGCGGCGCGCTCAGGCGCCGGGAACGCCCACGGCTTGGCCTCGCCCGCCCGGGGCTGGGGGTGGAAGTCCATCGTGGCGAGCTCGGTCACCGGGCCGCCTCCTCGTTCTCGTCCTGGTCGGCGGGGGCTTCGGCGGCGGTCGGCTCGTAGACGAGCACCGCGCGGTTGTCGGGGCGCAGGCGGGCCTTGGCGACCTCCTGCACCTCCTCGGGCGTCACGTCCAGCACCCGCTGGACGGCGGTGAGGGCGAGCTGCGGGTCGCCGAACAGGACGGCGTACCGGCACAGTTCGTCGGCGCGGCCGGCGACCGTGCCGAGCCGGTCGAGCCACTCGCGCTCCAACTGGGCCTGGGCGCGCTCCATCTCCTCGGCCGTCGGGCCCTCCTCTGCGAACCGCGCGAGCTCCTCGTCGATGGCGGCCTCGATGACGGGCACCTCGACGTCCCCGGACGTCTTCACGTCCAGCCAGCCCAGGGAGGGGGCTCCGGCGAGCCGCAGCAGGCCGAAGCCGGCCGCCACCGCCGTACGGTCGCGACGCACCAGGCGGTTGTAGAGCCGGGAGGACTCGCCGCCTCCGAGGACGGTGAGCGCCAGGTCGACGGCGTCGCACGCACGCGTGCCGTCCTCGGGCAGCCGGTAGGCGGCCATCAGGGCGCGGGCCGGCACCTCCTCCTCGACGATCTCGCGCAGTTGCCCGCCGATGACCTCGGGCAGCGCGCCGTCGCGCGGAGCGGGCTTGCCGTCGTGGCCGGGGATGGAGCCGAAGTACTTCTCGACCCAGGCGAGGGTCTGCTCCGGGTCGATGTCGCCGACCACGGACAGGACCGCGTTGTTGGGCGCGTAGTACGTGCGGAAGAACGCCCGCGCGTCCTCCAGCGTCGCCGCGTCCAGGTCGGCCATCGAGCCGATCGGCGTGTGGTGGTACGGGTGGCCGTCCGGGTAGGCGAGAGCGGTCAGCTTCTCGAACGCGGTGCCGTAGGGGACGTTGTCGTAGCGCTGGCGGCGCTCGTTCTTGACGACGTCGCGCTGGTTCTCCATCGACTCGTCGTCGAGCGCGGTGAGCAGGGAGCCCATGCGGTCGGCCTCCAGCCAGAGGGCGAGCTCCAGCTGGTGGGTGGGCATGGTCTCGAAGTAGTTGGTGCGCTCGAAGCTGGTGGTGCCGTTGAGCGAGCCGCCCGCGCCCTGGACCAGTTCGAAATGGCCGTTGCCCTTGACCTGGCCGGATCCCTGGAACATCAGGTGCTCGAAAAGGTGAGCAAGGCCGGTACGCCCCTTGACTTCGTGGCGCGAGCCCACGTCGTACCAGAGGCACACCGCCGCGACGGGGGTCAGGTGGTCCTCCGAGAGCACCACGCGCAGGCCGTTGGCCAGACGGTGCTCGGTCGCTTTCAGGCCCCCGGAGCCTGCCTGGTCTGTGGCCGTGTGACCCATGGGCATGTACGTCCCTTCCGATCGCGGACGCGGTCGTCGAAACCGCGGTTTTCCTGCCGGTCCTGCCACTGTATGCAAGCGTGCGGACGGTCCGCGAAGTTCCCGGGCGACATACGCCGAGAGCGAGATCGCGTAGCCTGCGGGCAGCCGTGGAGGAGGTGCCTCTGCGTGCGGGGCCGGACCGCCGACGCGGGTCCACGCCCGCGCTGTCAGTGCCACGGTCCACAATGGTCCGCGTCAGATCCCGTCACACGCCCCAGCAAGGAGCCGGCAGCGATGGCCCGCCGCAGCACGAAGACCCCGCCGCCCGACGACTCGTACGAGGAGCGGATCCTCGACATCGACGTCGTCGACGAGATGCAGGGCTCCTTCCTCGAGTACGCGTACTCGGTCATCTACTCCCGCGCCCTGCCGGACGCCCGTGACGGCCTCAAGCCGGTGCATCGCCGCATCGTCTACCAGATGAACGAGATGGGCCTGCGCCCGGAGCGCGGCTATGTGAAGTGCGCCCGTGTCGTCGGCGAGGTCATGGGCAAGCTGCACCCGCACGGCGACGCGTCGATCTACGACGCCCTGGTGCGCATGGCCCAGCCCTTCTCCATGCGCGTGCCGCTGATCGACGGTCACGGCAACTTCGGTTCGCTGGGCAACGACGACCCGCCGGCCGCCATGCGGTACACCGAGTGCCGCCAGGCCCAGGCGACGAGCCTGATGACGGAGTCGATCGACGAGGACACGGTCGACTTCACGCCCAACTACGACGGCCAGGAGCAGGAGCCGGTGGCCCTGCCCGCCGCCTTCCCGAACCTGCTGGTCAACGGCGCGTCCGGGATCGCGGTCGGCATGGCCACGAACATGCCGCCGCACAACCTGGGCGAGGTCGTCGCGGCCGCCCGGCACCTGATCCGCTACCCCGGCGCGGATCTCGACGCCCTGATGAAGTTCGTGCCGGGCCCCGACCTGCCGACCGGCGGCCGGATCGTCGGCCTCTCCGGCATCCGGGACGCCTACGAGAACGGCCGCGGCACCTTCAAGATCCGCGCCACGGTCGCGGTGGAGACGGTGACGGCCCGCCGCAAGGGTCTGGTCATCACCGAACTGCCGTTCACCGTCGGTCCCGAGAAGGTCATCGCCAAGATCAAGGACCTGGTCGGCTCGAAGAAGATCCAGGGCATCGCCGACGTCAAGGACCTCACCGACCGCGCGCACGGCCTGCGCCTGGTCATCGAGATCAAGAACGGCTTCGTGCCGGAGGCGGTCCTGGAGCAGCTGTACAAGCTGACGCCCATGGAGGAGTCCTTCGGCATCAACAACGTGGCGCTGGTCGACGGCCAGCCGCTCACGCTGGGCCTCAAGGAGCTCCTGGAGGTCTACCTCGACCACCGCTTCAACGTGGTGCGCCGCCGCAGCGAGTTCCGGCGCACCAAGCGCCGTGACCGGCTGCACCTGGTGGAGGGCCTGCTGACGGCGCTCGTCGACATCGACGAGGTCATCCGGCTGATCCGCTCCAGCGAGAACAGCGCGCAGGCGAAGGAGCGCCTGATGGAGCGCTTCTCGCTGTCGGAGATCCAGACGCAGTACATCCTGGACACCCCGCTGCGCCGGCTCACCAAGTTCGACCGCATCGAGCTGGAGGCGGAGAAGGAGCGGCTCAACCAGGAGATCGCGGAGCTGACCCGGATCCTGGACTCGGACGCGGAGCTGCGCAAGCTGGTCTCGGCGGAACTCGCCGCGGTGGCGAAGAAGTTCGGCACCGAGCGCCGTACGGTCCTGCTGGAGTCCTCGGGCACCACGGCCACCGCCGTGCCCCTCCAGGTCGCGGACGACCCGTGCCGCGTCCTGCTGTCCTCCACGGGCCTGCTGGCCCGCACCGCGAACGGCGAGCCCTTCGCGGAGGACTCGGAGGACGGGGACGGCAGGCGCACCAAGCACGATGTGATCGTCTCGGTCGTGCCGGCCACCGCGCGCGGGGAGATCGGCGCGGTCACGTCCTCCGGCAGGCTGCTGCGGATCAACGTCGTCGACCTGCCGCAGCTCCCGGACACGGCGTCGGCGCCGAACCTCTCGGGCGGCGCCCCGCTGACGGAGTTCGTCTCCCTGGAGGGCGACGAGACGGTGGTCTGTCTGACCACGCTGGACGAGTCGTCCCCCGGTCTGGCGCTGGGTACGGAACAGGGCGTCGTCAAGCGGGTCGTGCCCGACTACCCGACCAACAAGGACGAGCTGGAGGTCATCGCCCTCAAGGACGGCGACCGGATCGTCGGCGCCGTCGAGCTGCGCACCAGCGAGGAGGACCTGGTCTTCATCACCGACGACGCCCAACTGCTGCGCTTCCAGGCCGCGCAGGTGCGCCCGCAGGGCCGTCCGGCGGGCGGTATGGCGGGCATCAAGCTGATCGAGGGCGCGAAGGTGATCTCGTTCACGGCCGTGGACCCCGCGGTGGACGCGGTCGTCTTCACCATCGCGGGCTCGCGCGGAACCCTGGACGACTCCGTCCAGACGACCGCCAAGCTCACCCCCTTCGACCAGTATCCGCGCAAGGGGCGCGCCACCGGCGGTGTGCGCTGTCAGCGGTTCCTGAAGGGCGAGGACTGTCTGTCCCTGGCGTGGGCGGGTCCGGTCCCGGCCAAGGCGGCGCAGAAGAACGGTCTGCCGGCCGACCTCCCGGAGATGGACCCGCGCCGTGACGGCTCGGGCGTGTCCCTGGCGAAGACGGTGTCGGTGGTGGCGGGGCCGGTCTAGGCCCAATGCCGGTGACTTAAGTGGCTGTGCCTCGTTGTCCTTCATGTGGCGAGGGTGGGGCAGGTCAGGGTGCCTGCGGGAGAGCGGTTGTCGGACCGGATCGCGATCGGGGTGCTGACGCAGGCGTTTCCGCCGGGCCTGGTTGATGAGGTGATCTCCGACACCGGCCGGGCTGAGCAGCGCAGCCGCCTGTTGCCGGCGCGGGTGGTGGTGTACTTCGTCCTCGCGATGTGCCTGTTCTTCGGGCAGGGATACGAGGAGGTCGCCCGGCTGCTGGGAGAGGGCCTGGGCGATGGGCGGCCCTCGTGGCGGGTGCCGACGACCGCGGCGATCGGTCGGGCGCGTCGGCGTCTGGGCGTGGAGCCGTTGAAGGCGTTGTTCGCGCGGGTCTGCCGTCCGGTGGCCGTGCCCGAGACGGTCGGCTCCTGGTACCGGCACTGGCGTGTGGTCGCGGTGGACGGCACGACCTTGGATGTGGCGGACACGGCGGCCAACGAGGAGTTCTTCGGCCGCCATGTCTCGCAGCGCGGAGCGGGCGCGTTTCCGCAGGCACGGCTGGTCGCGCTGGCGGAATGCGGCACTCATGCGCTGTTCGGGGCTGTGGTCGGTCCGCAGTCGACGAGCGAGCAGAAACTCTCCCGCCAGCTGTTCGCCCGGCTTCAGGAAGGGATGCTGCTGCTGGCCGACCGGGGCTTTTACGGCTTCGAGTTGTGGCAGGCCGCCCGTGCTGCCGGCGCCGACCTGCTGTGGCGGGTGCGCAAGAGCGCGGCGCTGCCCGTCGCCCAGGTGCTCGGCGACGGCTCGTACCTCAGCACGGTCCATGCCGAGAAGGACCGCAAGAGCCGCCGCAACCCGGTCGTGGTCCGGGTGATCGAGTACACCCATGCCCGCACCGGCGACGCCACCGTCTACCGTCTGCTGACCACCCTGCTGGACCCAGAGCAAGCACCGGCGCGGGAACTGGCCGCGCTCTATGCCCAGCGGTGGGAGTTCGAGACCACGCTGGACGAGATCAAGACCCACCAGCGCGGCCCGAAGCTCATCCTGCGCTCGAAATACCCGTGGGGCGTGGAACAGGAGATCTACGGCTTCCTCCTGGTGCACCACGCCATCCGGCAGCTGATGCACCAGGCTGCCCTCCGTGAGGGCCTGGACCCTGACCGCCTGTCCTTCACCCGGTCCCTGCGGATCGTGCGCCGTCAGGTCCCGGCCCAGGCGGCGTTCTCCCCCCGGCAGACTCGCCCGGGCACTGGCCCGCACCCTGGCTGAGATCGCAGAACGCCTGCTGCCCGCCCGCCGCCACCGGACCTGCCCCCGAGTGATCAAACGCAAGATGTCCAACTGGCCGCTCAAACGGGCCGAGCATCACAACTGGCCACCACCCGTACCCGACACCGCCACGATCACTCGACGGGACAGAACTTAAGTCACCGGCATTGGGTCTAGGCCTCGTCCGGAGGATCCAGCAAGTCCCCGTCCTCGACGGGGTCCTGTACGTAGCGCAGAACGCCCCACATGCCGTGCTCGTCGGCGTGCGGGGCGTCGCTCGTGCACGCGTCGAGCTCCTTGGCGAGGGCGGCGGTGTCGATGCCGGAGCCGATGAGGACGAGCTGGGTGAGACGGGCGTCGGCGGCTGGCCAGGGCTCCGGGTAGAAGCGCAGGAAGGGCCCGACGGCGTGCACGGCGTACCGGTTGGCGGGGTCGTACGGGCCGAAGTCGACGTAGCCCTTGATCCGGTAGAGCCCTTCGGGCCGACTGTCGAGGAACTCCATCGACCGGCGCGGGTCGAGGGGGACCTCGGAGCGGAAGGAGAGGCTGTCGTAGGCGGTGTGGAGGTGGTCGGCATGGCCGTCCCCGGCGTGGTCGTGCAGATCGTCGAAGGAGAGCTGCCCGACGCGCTCCTCGCTCGGCCGGCAGTCGAAGAGGAACTCGGCGTCGATGCGGCCGTAGGTCGCGGGGACGACGGCGGCCCGGTCGGTGAGGGAGCGGACCAGCGCGAGGACGCGGTCGGCGTCCGGCGCACGGTCGAGCTTGTTCACCACCACGAGGTCGGCGAGCGCGAGGTGCCGGTCGATCTCGGGGTGCTTCGCCCGGGTCTCGTCGAACTCGGCGGCGTCGACGACCTCGACGAGCCCGCCGTAGACGATTCCGGGGTGGTCGCTGGCCAGCACCATGCGCACGAGCTCCTGTGGCTCGGCGAGGCCGCTCGCCTCGATGACGATGACGTCGATGCCGGCGGCCGGCCCGGCGAGCCGTTCGAGGTAGACGTCGAGTTCACTGGCGTCGACGGCGCAGCACAGGCAGCCGTTGCCGAGGGAGACGGTGGAGTCGCCGAGCGCGCCGGCCACGGCCATGGCGTCGATCTCGATGGCGCCGAAGTCGTTCACGATCGCCCCGATGCGGCTGCCTCCGCTGCGGTGCAGGAGATGGTTGAGCAGGGTCGTCTTGCCGGAGCCCAGGAATCCGGCGAGCACGACGACCGGGATCTGCTGCGGGCTGCGGCTGTGCGACACGTGCGACCTCTCTGAACGCTGCGCGTGCACCGGCTCGCGGCCGGGCGCGCGGTGCGGGGAATGAATGCGGTCCCAGGATACGAGCCGACGGAAAGCCCACGAAGTGAACGCTTGTTAGCAGCATTCGGGGGGCAGACCTTGGACAAGGCGCCCTGGCGTGCGACCCTCGCTTCCCTCTGTGCGCCTCCCCTCCGCCTCCCCCGCCGATCAGAGCCGCTCGGCACTCTGGGAGGCGGCAAGCGCCGCCCACCGCTCGCCGGTCCCCGTCACGTCCACCCGCACCCCCGACGACCGGCGCACGGCCGCTCGATCGGGAGTTTTTGACATGGCCACACAGAGGTTTGGGGTACGCGGACTCGGTGCAGTCGCCGCGGCGGCGGTCGGCATGGCCGCCGGTGCTCTGATCACCATGGCGGCACAACGTCATGCGCTGGAGGCACTCCGCATGCGACTGGAACACCTGGAACGCACCGCCCACTCCCAGCAGCACACCAACCTGGCCAACCAGCAACGCCTGCACTGGGAATTACTGAGCAAAGCCATCGACGACCCCGAACTGGCGGAAGTACTGGACCTCTTCGAGGCCCCCGTTTCCACCAAGCAGCGACGCCAGTACATCTACGCCAACGCCCTCTACACGAACGCACTGTTTTATTACCGGATCGGCAATATCTCCCGCGAAGAGTTCTTCGGGTACATCCGGGGCATTCTTCAGAATCCCGTCGTACGGGAGTACTGGTACGCGACCAGACACCAACGCGCCACCATTGCGGACGGCTCGGACGAAGCGGAACTCGGCCGCATGGTGGACGAACTCCTGACACAACTCGAGGAATCGGACGCCGACGAATGGTGGGTGGTGGGCGAGCCACCGAGTCCGTGAAAGCCGGGTGGTCTCGACGTACTCGGCGCACTCCGGAGGGCGAGGGCTCACGCACGCGGCCGCGCTCCCCGCTTCCGGAGTTCACACCCACGGCCCATAACGAACCGGTGAAGTTGAGAGTTGAGTGGGACGTCAGGGAGTTGACTCGCGCTTGATCGCGTAGAGGACCCCACCATCGTCGCCTACGCCGCCGGATGACGAGCGCACCCCACAGGGCCCGCCTTGCACCGCGTAGTCGTCGTGCGAAAGCCAACGGACCCAAGGGAAGCAACAGTGAGTCAGATCATCCGTCGGATCGGTGCATCTCCGCGCGCTCGGGGGAGCGTAAGTGGAGCGAATTGCCCCGATATTTTTGAACTTGCCGACGGCAATTTCGCGGTTATCGGCACGGACGCCACGGATTCACTGGACCCCGGCCTTCCCTCCGACGCCTCACGCGGTGAGCACGAGCGCATTGTCGTCATCACTCGCGAGACCCTCCTGCGCGCAAAGGCCGATATTCCGGACCTTTAGCCCTGCCGAGAAACCGGCCCGGCCCGCCCCGTCGCGACGCCGGGCCTTCCTCGTACGGGTGGATACGGTGGCCCTCATGCGCGATCAAGAACCCGGCCCCGGCCACCCCGAACGACGGCTGAGCACCAAGGAGGCCGCCGAGGCGCTCGGGGTGAAACCCGAGACCGTGTACGCGTACGTCAGCCGCGGTCAGTTGAGCAGCAGGCGCACGTCCGGCGGACGGGGCAGCACCTTCGACCCCGGCGAGGTCGATGCGCTCGCGCGCCGCAACAGGCGGGAGAGCAGCGGGAGTCCGAGGTCCGGGGCGGAGCTGTCCGTACGCACCCGTGTCACGTTCATCGACGAGGACCGCTACTACTTCCGCGGCGTGGACGCGGTCGACCTGGTGTGCCGGCACGCGTACGAAGAGGTCGCCGAGTGGCTGTGGACGGGCCGGCTGCGCCCCGGGGTCACGTTCACCGCGCCCGAGGCGTCCGTGCTGGCCGCCCGCCGTGTCGTCGAGGCGCTGCCCGAACACACCGGCCCCACCGACCGGTTGCGGGTCGCGGCCGTCGCCGCGGCGGCCGTGGACCCCTTGCGGTTCGACCTGTCGGAGGAGGCGGTGCTCGGCACCGCGCGCATCCTGATCCCCACCCTGGTCGCGGCCCTGCCGCCGAAGCGGCCCGCCCACCGCGACGAAGGCCCCCTCGCCCGGCGCCTGTGGGACCGGCTCAGCGGACGCCCCGCCGAACCGGCGCAGCTGCGCGTCCTCGACACCGCGCTCGGGCTGCTCGTCGACCACGACCTGGCCGCCTCGACACTCGCGGTGCGCGTCGCCGCCTCGGCCCGCGCGCATGCCTACGCGGCCGTCTCCGCCGGGCTCGGCGTGCTCGAGGGACCCCTGCACGGCGCGGCGAGCGGGCTCGCCCACCGGATGCTTCTCGAAGTGCTCGACGTCGGCAGCGCCGCGCCCGTGATCGCGGAGGAGCTGCGGGCCGGCCGTCGCGTTCCCGGTCTCGGCCACCCGCTCTACCCCGGCGAGGACCCACGCGCGCGTGCCCTCTTCGCACTCCTGGAAGACATCCCCGAGGCCGCACCCGCCCTCGCCGCCGCCCGGGACGTCGTCGCCACGACCGCCCGCCATGCGCCGCTGCACGCCAACGTGGACCTGGCGCTCGCCGTCCTCACCGCGTCCTGCGGCATGGAGTCCTCGGCCGGCGAGACGATCTTCGCCGTCGCCCGTACGGCGGGCTGGATCGCCCATGCCCTGGAGGAGTACGGCGAGCGCCCGCTGCGGATGCGGCCCAGCGGGCACTACGTGGGCCCGAAGCCGCCACAGCCACTGCCGATGCCGGAACCCGGCGCCGGACCGGACCGCCCGGTGTGACCTCGGGTGCGGCGGTGCGCACAGCCAGGGCCCGGCGACTCCACAGCGTTCCACAGGCGTGACAGGAAGCCGTCGGCCGTCAAGTCAGGTTAGGCTCACCTCTGTGAGTACGTGCGCGACCGTCTCGCGGAACCTCGGCGAGCCCATTTCCGGCACCGCGGCCACCGCCAGGACCTGGCTCCTGCTGGAGCAGCCCGGTCCGTGGGGCGCGGACGCACTCACGTCGAGCCACCTGGACCCGGCGCTGGGCCGCGCCCTGGAGGCGGCGGCGAAGGACACCGGGGTGCGTATCGCGCTCATCCGCCGCCCCGGCCGGCACGCCGACCCGGGCATGCCGCCGCCGGTACGGCACGTGTACGCGGCGCACACCACGCCGGGCGGCATCTGGTTGCACAGCGCCACGACCACCGACCCCGGGCGGCTGCTCGACCTCGACATGGCCGCGCTCGGCCGGGGCGAGCCCCACACCTTCGACCGCGCGCTGCAGGGCCGGCCCCACACCGGCGACCCGCTCGCCCTCGTCTGCACCAACGGCAAGCGCGACCGCTGCTGCGCGCTCCTCGGCCGTCCGCTGGCCGCGGAGCTCGCCGCCTCCGGCGTACAGGGCGCCTGGGAGGTCACCCATCTGGGGGGTCATCGCTTCTCCCCCACCCTGCTCGTCCTGCCGCACGGGTACGCGTACGGCCGCGCCGAGGCCCACACCGTCAAGGAGGTCCTGCACGGCGTCCAGGAGGGGCGGATCGTCGTGGAGGGGTGCCGCGGGAGCTCGGCCTGGGAACGGCCCGGCCAGGCGGCGGAACTGGCGGTGCGGGCGGCGACCGGCGAGGACGCGGCGGAGGTGCTGAGCATCGTCCGGATCACCGGCGCTGCTCCGCGCTGGGAGGTGACCGTCGCGCACACGGACGGACGTCACTGGCAGGTCGTCGTGGCCCAGGGCGCCGCGCAGCCGCCCCGGCCCGAAAGCTGTGGCACCTCGGTACTCGGTTCGCCCGCGCGGATGGACGTGGTGGCGGTGCACGAACTGGCGGGCTCGGCAGCGGCGGGCTGAGCCGCTCTCGCGGTCGGTTCGATCGCACCCCGCGCGGACACGGCCGAACCGTTTCCTCCTGGGTCGGTCAAGAGATCCACATCACCCGCCCCTACGGCTGTGCCCTCCCACCCACGTACCTTCTTGGGTATGAGCCCCACTCCCCCCGCCCGTCGCCTGCGTCTCGGAATGCCGAGGCGCATGTTCTCGCAGCTCCTGCTCATGCAGCTGGCGATCGCCGCGGGAGTCGTGGTGCTCGCGACCGGGCTGTTCCTCGCCCCGCTCAGCGCTCAGCTGGACGACCAGGCGATGCGCCGAGCCCTCGCCATCGCCCAGACCACCGCGGCCATGCCCCAGATCGCCGAGGACCTCCAGAACACGCAGCCCTCGGTCGACGGGCCGGTGCAGCGGGAGGCCGAGGCCATCCGCAAGGCCAGCGGCGCCGAGTACGTCGTCGTCATGGACCTGCACGGCACACGCTGGTCGCACACCGACACCGGGCAGGTCGGCGGCCATGTCTCGACGGACCCGAGCCAGGCTCTGGCCGGCCGGGACGTCATGGAGATCGACAGCGGCACTCTGGGCCGCTCGGCCCGCGGCAAGGTCCCCCTGCGCGACGCCAACGACAAGATCATCGGTGCGGTCTCGGTCGGCATCGAGTACGACAGCGTGCGGGCCCGCCTCATCCACGCGATCCCCGGGCTGTTCGCCTACGCCGGAGGCGCGCTCGCCGTGGGCGCGCTGGCCGCCTGGCTGATCTCCCGGCGGGTCCAGCGCCAGACCCGCGACCTTGCCTTCTCGGACATCTCCGCGCTGCTCGCCGAGCGCGAGGCGATGCTGCACGGCATCCGCGAGGGCGTGGTCGCCCTCGACCGCGCGGGCCGGGTCCGGCTGCTCAACGACGAGGCCCAGCGCCTCCTCGGCATCGGGGACGAGGTGGTGGGCGAGGCGCCCGACGAGGCGCTCGGCCTGGGACGCACGGCCGACGTCCTGGCCGGCCGGGTGACCGGCACCGACCTGATCGCCGTCCGCGGACAGCGGGTCCTGGTCGTCAACCGCATGCCCACCGACGACGGCGGCGCCGTGGCCACCCTGCGCGACCGCACGGAACTGGAACAGCTCGGCCGCGAACTCGACTCGACGCGCGGACTCATCGACGCGCTGCGCGCCCAGGACCACGAGCACGCCAACCGCATGCACACACTGCTGGGGCTGCTCGAACTGGAGATGTACGACGACGCCGTGGAGTTCGTCGGAGAGGTCGTCGGCGATCACCGGGCCACCTCGGAGCAGGTGACCGAGAAGATCGAGGACCCGCTGCTCGCCGCCCTGCTGGTCGGCAAGGCGACCGTCGCGGCGGAGCGCGGTGTCGCCCTGTGGGTGTCCGACCGGACCCGGCTGCCCGACCGTCTGATCGACCCGCGCGGGCTGGTCACCGTCGTCGGCAACCTCGTGGACAACGCGCTCGACGCCGTCGCGGGCAAGCCGCACGCGCGCGTGGAGGTCGAGTTGCGTGCGGACGGCCGGGCCGCCGTACTGCGGGTGTGGGACACCGGCCCCGGCATCCCGGCCGAGCAGCGCGAGCTGGTCTTCACCGAGGGCTGGTCCACGAAGAAGCCGCCCGCGCACGGCAAGCGGGGCATCGGGCTCTCCCTGGTGCGCAGACTTGCCGAGCGGCAGGGCGGCAGCGCGACGGTCGGCGAGGCGGCCGGCGGGGGCGCCGAGTTCACCGTCGTCCTGCCCGAGGCGCTGACCGAGCCCGAACTGGAACCCGCCCTCGCCGCACCGGCGAAGAGCGCCGTCGAGGAGGAGTCCCGATGATCGAGGTCCTGGTCGTGGACGACGACACCAGGGTCGCCCGGGTCAACGCCGCCTACGTCGGGAAGGTGCCCGGCTTCCACGTGGCCGGCGAGGCCCACAACGCCGCCGACGCGCTGCGTCAGCTGGAGCTGCTGCCGCACCTGGACCTCGTGCTGCTGGACCACTACCTGCCCGACGAGACCGGCCTGGAGATGGTCCAGGAGATGCGCCGACGCGGCCACCAGACCGACGTGATCATGGTGACCGCCGCCCGGGACGTCTCGACCGTGCAGGCCGCGATGCGCCAGGGTGCCCTGCAGTACCTGGTGAAACCGTTCGCCTTCGCCGGGCTGCGCGCCAAGCTGGAGGCGTACGCGGATCTGCGCCGCACCCTCGACGGCGGCGGCGAGGCCGAGCAGGCCGACGTCGACCGCATCTTCGGCGCGCTGTCCGCCTCCTCTGAGCCCGGTCTGCCCAAGGGGCACTCCCCCACCACCGCCGAACTCGTGCGGCAGTCCCTGATGAACGCCGAGGGGCCCCTGTCGGCCCAGGAGATCGCCGATCGGACCGGGGTGAGCCGCCAGACCGCCCAGCGCTATCTGAAGCTCCTGGAGCGCACGGGACGGGCCCGCCTGACCCTGAAGTACGGCGACGCGGGCCGCCCGGAACACCGTTACGTGTGGGCGACCCGCGCCTGAGGGCACGGTTCTTGGGGGCGGGGGAAGGAACCGTGCCCCTTCCTGGGATACGGATGCGGGGCCGCCGCTTACTCGACCGTCAGCCCGTCGCCTTGTCGACGAACTCGGTCGTGTAGGTCCGGCTCAGGTCGACGTCCGCGTTCTGGATGTTCGGATTGAACGCCTTGAGGACCTTCTCGACGGTCTCGGGGCCGTTCTTGGGCATCACGCCGTCCGTGGTGAACATGGGCAGGGTGTTCTGGATGGCCACCGAGTACAGCATGCTGTTGCCCTGCGAGTAGTCGGCCGGCATCTTGCCGGCGATCTCGCTCGCACTGTGTGTGGACATCCACTTGAGGGTCTTGACGAACGCATTGGCCAACTTCTGGACGGTGCCCTTGTGACCGTTGACCCAGTCCGTCTGCATGTACAGACTCGACGACGGATACGGTCCGCCGAGCGCCTCCTCGGAGCCCTGCGGGGTCCGCATGTCGAGAAGGATCTTGCCGGCCTTCTTGTCCAGGATCGTCGCCACGGTCGGATCGGTCGTCATACCGCCGTCGATGGCGCCCTGTTGGAGCGCCGCGATGAAGGTCGGCCCCGCGCCGACGGCGACCGGGGTGAACTCGCTGACCTTCACTCCGTTCTTCACGGCGAGGTACTTGGTGAGGAAGTCGGTCGAGGAGCCGAGGCCGGTGACGCCGAGCTTCTTCCCCTTGAAGTCCTTGGGCGAGGCGATGTCGCCCTCCGCCTCGGTGGAGACGATCTCCACCTCGCCGGGCGCGTGCGAGAACTGGACGACGGACTCGACCTCCTTGCCCTTCACCTGGAGGTCGAGGGTGTGGTCGTAGAAGCCGACGGCGCCCTGGACCTGCCCGGAGACGAGCGCGGTCTCGGCCTGCACCCCGGCCGGCTCGCTCAGCAGTTCGACGTCGAGTCCCTCGGCGTCGAAGTAGCCCAGGCGCTGGGTGAGCATGGCGGGCAGGTAGATGACCTTGTCCAGGCCACCGACCATGATCTTGACCTTCGTCCCCTTGCCGTCGCCCTTGCTGTCGGCGCCCGTGGAGGCGGTGCTGGCCGCGTCGTTGGCGCAGGCCGTGAGGGAGGCGAGGGCGAGCAGGCCGGCGGCTGCCAGGGCCGTATATCTGGCGGTTGTGCGCATGGCGGGTTCACGTCCTTGTGAGAGGCGATGCGGGGTGGAGGAGCTCGGGAGAGGGAGCTTCCTCGGGAGACCGGATCAGCTGTCGGAGGCCGACGGCTTCCAGCGGAAGATGCGGCGCTCGGCGAAGGTCAGCAGCCCCTCGGCGGCCAGCGCCACGACGGCGAGGATGACCATCGCGGCGTACACGCCGGCCGCGTTGAAGGTGCCCTGCGACTGCGCGACGAGCAGGCCGATGCCCTTGGTCGCGCCGATGTACTCGCCGACGATGGCGCCGATCAGGGCGAACCCGAAGCTGACGTGAAGGCTGGTGAAGATCCAGGAGGTGGCGGACGGGATGACCACCTGGAGCGTCACCCGGCGGTCGCTCGCACCGAGAATGCGGGCGTTGGCGACGAGGTTGCGGTCGACCTCGCGGGCGCCCTGGAAGGCGTTGAAGAAGACCGGGAAGAACACCAGGACGACGGCCGAGGCGACCTTGGAGGCGGGGCCGAGACCGAACCAGATCACGAAGATCGGGGCCAGCACGATCCTGGGTATCGAGTTGAGCACCTTGATGTATGGACCGAGGACGTCGGCGAGGAAGGTGATCCGCCCGAGCGCGATGCCGCACACGACACCGGTGACCACGCCGATGATCCAGCCGAGCAGCGCCTCGTAGAGCGTGTACCAGATCTGTTCGCCCAGGGAACCGAGCGCGGTCCCGTGCGTCACCCAGGTGTAGATCTGGTCCCAGATCTTCGTGGGCATCGAGAAGTTGAACGGATCGATGACCTTCGCCCGGGCGAGCGCCTCCCACAGGGCGAGCACGGCCACCAGCAGCAGAACACGGGACGCCGCGACGACGACCTTGCGCTTACGTGCGGCACGCGCGCGTGAGTGCGCGCGGTCCGGTGTCTTGACCGTGTCGACCAGCGGCGGCTCGAGAACGTCAGGCGACATCGGCGGCACCTCTTTCGCGGGTGATGCGGACCTCTTCACCGAGGGACTCCCAGATCTCGCGGTAGATCTCGATGAACCGCGGCTCCAGACGCACCGACTCGACCTTGCGCGGCCGCGGCAGGTCGATGTCGAAGACATGCTTGACGGTGGCGGGGCCGGCGGTCATCACGACGACCTTGTCGGCCAGCGCGATGGACTCCTCCAGGTCGTGGGTGACGAAGACGACGGAAGCGCCCGTGCCCTCCCACAGCTCGAGGAGTTCGTCCGACATCAGAGCCCTGGTCTGCACGTCGAGCGCCGAGAACGGCTCGTCCATGAGCAGGATCTCGGGGTCGTTGACGAAGGTCGCGGCGAGCGCGACGCGTTTGCGTTGACCGCCGGAGAGCTGATGCGGGTAGCGGTCCTCGAAAGCGGTGAGTCCGACCCGGGCCAGCCACTCGCGGGCCCTCCGCTTCGCCTCCGCCTTGGGCACACCGCGGAAACGGGGGCCGGCCATGACGTTGGACAGGACCGACCGCCAGGGGAACGTCGCGTCCTGCTGGAAGACGAATCCGACCTTGTCGCCGACGCCACGCACGGGCTGCCCGGCGACCAGCACCTCGCCCTGGGTGGGCTCTTCCAAGCCGCTGACCAGGGTCAACGTGGTCGACTTACCGCAGCCGGTCGGCCCGACGACGGCCACGAACTCGCCGTGCCCGACAGTGAGGTCGAGTTCCCGCACAGCAGTGTGCGGAGCTCCCGACGGGGTCTTGAAGACCTTGCTCGCACCCCGCAGCTCGATGGCGGGGCTGGTGTGTGCGCTCATGGCCGGGGACCGTAGAGGTGACCGGCGAGACAGCATCAGTCTTGTGGGCACATGCGCTTCTTTTGCTTGCAAGAGCCTGTTGTGCTCGTTCTGCGCGCGCTACAACAGCGAAGCCGAAACATGGGTGAAACGCCCGCCTGGCCGCCACGGAGAGAGGCCCCATGATTGACGTCCTGGTGGTGGACGACGACTTCCGTGTCGCCGAGATCAACGCCAAGTACGTGGGAAAGGTTCCCGGTTACCGGGTCGCCGCCCGCGCCCACAGCGCCGCCCAGGCGCTCGCCGCCGTGCAGCGCGGCGACATCGACCTGGTCCTGTTGGACCACTACCTGCCCGACGGGACCGGACTCGACCTCGTGCACCGCATGCGGGAGCAGGGCCACGGCACCGACGTCATCATGATCACAGCGGCCGGCGACGTCACCACGGTGCGGACCGCGATGCGTCTGGGCGCCCTGCACTACCTGGTCAAACCGTTCACCTTCGCCGCGCTGCGCACGCGCCTGGACTCGTACGCCGCCCTGCGCCGGACGGTGGACCGGGTCGGGGGCCACGGCATCGCCGGCCAGGAGCAGGTCGACCGCATCTTCGGCGCCCTGCGCACCGCGTCGGCACCCTCCTCACCCGGCCTGCCGAGCGGCCACTCGGAGCCGACGACCGACCTGATCTGCGCGGTCCTGCATCGCGCGAACCACCCTCTGTCGGCCCACGAGGTCGCCGCCGAGACCGGCCTGAGCCGCTCCACCGCCCAGCGTTACCTCCGCCATCTGGAACAGGCCGGCCGTCTGCGCCTCTCCCTCAAGTACGGCGACACGGGCCGCCCGGAACACCGCTATGCCTGGGTGGCGCCGTAGCCGCGAGTCGGCACCGGGCGCACGGTACGCCGGCGCAGGAGCCGCACTTCTACGCGGCACCCGCCCCCGTCAGTGACCGCACCTCGGTCTCCGCGTACTTGGCCTCGTCCGCGACCTCGGCCGAGGTGACGGTGCCGAGCCAGCCCGCCAGGAAGCCCAGCGGAATGGAGACCAGGCCCGGGTTCTGCAGCGGGAAGTACTGGAAGTCCACGGCCGGGAAGAGCGACTCGGGGCTGCCCGACACCACCGGCGACAGCACGACGAGCGCCAGGGCCGGGAGCAACCCGCCGTACACCGCCCACACCGCGCCCCGGGTGGTGAAGCCCCGCCAGAACAGCGAGTACAGCAGGACCGGCAGGTTCGCGGACGCGGCGACGGCGAAGGCGAGCCCGACGAGGAAGGCGACGTTGAGATCGCGGGCCAGCAGGCCCAGCGCGATCGCGACCACGCCGATGCCCACGGCGGCGACCCGGGCCACCGCGACCTCGCTGCGGGGCTTGGCGTGGCGGCGACGCAGGGAGGCGTACAGATCGTGCGCCACGGACGCCGAGGAGGCGAGCGTGATCCCGGCGACGACGGCGAGGATGGTGGCGAAGGCGACGGCCGCCACGACCGCGAACAGGACCGTTCCCCCCGTGGAGTCGGCGCCGCCCCCCAGGTCGAGTGCCAGGAGTGGAACCGCCGTGTTCCCGGCCGCGTTCGAGCCACGCACGGCCTCCGGGCCGACGATCGCCGCCGCGCCGAAGCCCAGGACGATGGTCATCAGGTAGAAGCCGCCGATGAGCCCGATCGACCAGACGACCGAGCGCCGGGCCGCCTGCGCGGTCGGCACGGTGTAGAAGCGGGACAGGATGTGCGGCAGCCCGGCGGTACCCAGCACCAGAGCGAGTCCCAGGCTCATGAAGTCGAACCGCGCGGTCCAGTCCCCGCCGTACTTCAACCCGGGCGCCAGGAACGCGGCCCCGTGCCCGCTGCGCTCGGCCGCCGTGCGCAGCAACTGGTCGAAGTCACCGTGGAAGCGCACCAGGACGAGCACGGTGAGCGTGATGGTGCCGCCCAACAGCAGAACCGCCTTGACGATCTGGATCCACGTGGTGGCCCGCATCCCTCCCATCGACACATAGATGACCATGAGCGCGCCGACGCCGATGACGGCCCAGGACTGCGCCGCCTCTCCCGTGTTACCGAGGAGCAGCGCGACCAGGCTGCCCGCACCCACCATCTGCGCCACCAGATAGAGAACGGACACGGTGACCGAGGAAGTTCCCGCCGCGATCCGTACCGGCCGTTCGCTCATCCGCGCGGCGACCACGTCGGCGAGCGTGAACCGCCCGCAGTTGCGCACCAGTTCGGCGACGAGGAACAGCACCACCAGCCAGGCCACGAGGAAACCCACCGAGTACAGCAGCCCGTCGTACCCGAACAGCGCGATGAGCCCGGAGATGCCGAGGAAGGAAGCGGCCGACATGTAGTCGCCCGCGATGGCAAAACCATTCTCCATCGGGGAGAACAGCCGCCCGCCGACATAGAACTCCTCCTCCGAACCGTGCCGGTTGCGGCTCACCCAGGTCGTGATGCCCAACGTGACCGCGACGAAGACGCTGAACAGCAGCAACGCCGGCGTCTGATGGTTGCCGGTCATGACGCACCGCCCGTCGCCTCACGCGTCAACTCCTGGGTGTCCCAGCGCAGATCGAGCGCGGCGCGATCCCGGCGCAGCCGTGCGTGCCGGGCGTAGGCCCAGGTGAGCAGGAACGTGCTGAGGAACTGTCCGAGGCCGGCTAGCAACGCCACGTTCACCGCGCCCGCCACCGGCCGCGCCATGAATCCGGGCGCGGTCGTCGCGGTCACGACGTAGGCCACGTACCAGACGAAGAACCCGGCGACGGCGGGCACCACGAACCGCCGGTACCGGCTGCGCACTTCCTGGAACGCTGCGCTGCGCTGCACTTCGAGGTAGACCTGCGCCGCCGCCACGGCTCCGGTCTCCCGCTCCCGATGCGTCGCCGCAACCTCGGTCACGGGCGCACCGACGGCGGCCGACTCGCCCCAGCCCGAGGCGAGCGCGTCGTACCACGGGTCCTCGTAGCGCACGTCTCCTGACGTGTCGAGGAACGTCCGCCCCTGGCCTCTGTGTTGTTCGCGGGCGTGCGGCGTGGGGCCGCCGGTCTCGGGACCGTCCCCGCCGACGCGGGCACGACCGTTGCTTGACTGCATGCCCAAGGATGGACAGAACGGGAAGATCCCTGACTCTTCTTCCCCACACGCTTCACCCCTTCAGGTGACCGACAGGCCGATTCATCCCCTGGGTGGCCGTACCAGCCCCTTCCCGTACGCGTAACGCACCGCCTGGGCGCGGCCCTTGAGCCCCGTCTTGGTGAAGATGTTGTTGATGTGCGTCTTCACCGTCGCCGTGGAAACGCTCAGCCGACGCGCGATCTCCGGATTGCTGAGCCCGTCGGCGATCAGCACCAGCACCTCCGCCTCCCGTGGCGTCAGCCCGTCGGGTGGGACAGGGGGCTGCGCCGGCTCGGGCTCGGGCGCCGACAGACGCTCCAGCAGCCTCCGCTGGACGCTCGGCGACAGCCCCGCGTCCCCCGACAGCACGCTGTGCACGGCCCGCACGATCTCGTCCCCGCCCGCGTCCTTGGTGAGGTACCCACGCGCGCCCGCTTTCAGCGCCGGGAACAGGGACTCGTCGTCCGCGTAGGTCGTGAGCACCACGACCTGCGTTCCCGGGTGTTCCGCGCGGATGCGCCGCGTCGCCTCCACTCCGTCGCAGCGGGGCATGCGCAGGTCCATCAGCACCACATCGGGAGCGAGTTCGCCGACCAGCCGTACCGCCTCGTCCCCGTCCCCTGCGGCGCCCACGACCTCGACTCCCGGCAGGAGCCCGAGCAGCGTCACGATGCCTTCCCGGACGACCGTCTGATCGTCCGCGACCACGACCCGGGCCGGCTTCCTCTCCGGCTCCTCCGTCACAGTGGCACCTTCAGCGTCACCACGAAGCCTTCCTCCTCCGGTCCGGCAGCGAGCGATCCGCCCAGCAGTTCGGCGCGCTCCCGCATGCCCAGCAGACCGTACCCGCCTCCCGCCTCGGCGAGTTCACCCGGCGAACCCCCCGAGTCCCGCACATCGAGGGTGACTTCACGCGGGCTGTATTCCAGCCGCACGCGGACCTTCGCCCCCGGTGCGTGCTTGCGGGCGTTCGTCAGGGCTTCCTGGGCGACCCTGCGCACTGCCTGCGAGGCCTCTACCGGCAGCGGTCTGCGTTCACCCTTCACGGTGACCTCCGCGCCGTCGGAAGTGCGGACGAGGTCGGTCAGGAAGTCCTCCAGCGGCGTCAGCTCACCGCGCAGCGCGGAGAGCGACTGTCTGGTCTCCTCAAGACCGTCCCGGGCCATTCCGCGTGCCGCCACCACGCGTTCGAGGATCTGTTCTCGGTCCGCACCCCGCTCGATCAGCAGCCGGGCCGCTTCCAGGTGCACGAGTTGCGCCGAGAGGCTGTGGGCCAGGACGTCGTGGATCTCCCGGGCGATTCGGGCCCGCTCCGCGAGTGCGGCCGACTCGGCCTCGGCCACGCGCGCCGCCCGTTCCTGTGCGAGCAGTCGCTGTGCGTGGCCTCTGGCCTCGGCGTCCAGGCGCAGGGCGTATCCGGCCAGCGCCATGCCTCCGATGATGGCGGCCGAAGTCGGCCCCGGGTCGTCGTCGACCGTGGCGAAGGCGGCGAACCCGAGCGAGGCGGTCAGCACTGCGGCGCCCAGCGGCAGTCGCTCCAGTGCGGCGATGGCGCACCCGCACCACAGGACTATGGCCGCGGAGCGAAATCCGGCGCTCTCGGCTCCGGCCGCCAGTCCCAGCAGCATGAGGACGAGCGCCAGCGACCGCCACAGCCGATGCTCGAGCGTGGTTCGGAACAAGGCCCAGGCCAGCCCGCCTGCCGCGAGCACACCGCCGGCCCCGACGACCGCGACCCACCCGTGGACGCGGCTGTCGCGGAAGGCGCCCCACAGCAGCGCGCCCAGCACCAGGAGCCTTACCCCCCAGGCCAGCAGCCGCCTGGGCCGTGATAGCTCTTTGGGGCCCAGCGCCTCCCGCGAGGGCCAGCGGGTCCAGAGGTTCTCCGTCACACGTGCTCCTTCCACGTGGACCGGGGCACGTGGTCACCGTACGCCGCGGCGTGGACGGGAGCCTGGTTCAGTGACTGCGCACGCCAGATCAGCACCCCGGAGCGGACCAGCAGGGTGGCCGCGAGCGCCAGCAGCAGGGCCGAGCTGTCCTGGTGGATGCCCAGCAGCGTACCGACCGCGAAGAGGCCCAGCCGCACACCGATGCCGGCGGCCCAGACGGCCGCGCTCGCCTTGGTGCTCTTGCTCCACACCGAGCCGTCCCGCTCCACCCAGATACGCGTGGTCCAGGCCCAGGCGGCTCCCATGGCCAGGCCCACGATCAGTTCGGCACCGAGGACCAGGGCCGCCGTGGTGTGGTGACGGGCGTCGAGCAGGTGGGGCTCTCGCATCGCTATGACGGCCAGGATCCCGGGCAGGAGCCACCATCGCCGGTTCGTGTCGATACGGCTTGCGCGGAACTGCCGCGCGATCACGATGCCGGCCACGGCCACGATCACCAGTGCGTTGACGAGCCCGGACATCACAGCCTCCGTGTGCGGGAAGGGGATACCGACAGCGAGCGCTGCCGACGCCTTCGACGCTACGGAAACGCGCCGGTCCGCAGATCGGCGCTGGGGTGGATCACGGGTGGATTTCCGCAGGCCGGTGTTCTCCACCCACGGGTGGAGAACACCGCCGAAACGCCACCGCCGACAGGCCAACGGAGGACGCCGGACCCGACGGCGTAAACCGCAAGCCCAGCCCGCGGCACCACCGCCCCGACCGCCGGATCGCCGGATCGCCGGATCGCCGGATCGCCGGATCGCCGGATCGCCGGATACCGAACGACCCGACGCCCTCGTCGAACCCGGCGGATCCGACACGGGCTTCGGCCCAGACGCCCCGCCCAGGCCGAGCGCAGCGGCTACGCGTCGATGCGGGACCGGTCCAGTGTCGCCGCCGAACTGGAGATGAACTCCTTGCGCGGCGCCACGTCGTTGCCCATCAGCAGATCGAAGACCTGTTCGGCGGAGTCCAGGTCGGAGAGGTTGATGCGACGCAGGGTGCGATGGCGCGGGTCCATCGTCGTCTCCGCCAGCTGGTCGGCGTCCATCTCGCCGAGACCCTTGTAGCGCTGGATCGAATCCTTGTACCGGACGCCCTTGCTCTGGAACTCCATGAGCTTGTCGCGCAGCTCACGGTCCGAGTACGTGTACACGTACTTGTCCTGGCCCTTCTTGGGCTGGACGAGCTCGATGCGGTGCAGCGGCGGCACCGCGGCGAACACCCGGCCGGCCTCGACCATGGGTCGCATGTAGCGGTGGAACAGCGTCAGCAGCAGCGTGCGGATGTGGGAGCCGTCCACATCGGCGTCGGTCATCATGATGATCTTGCCGTAGCGGGCCGCGTCGATGTCGAACGTCCGGCCCGAGCCGGCTCCTATGACCTGGATGATCGCGCCGCACTCGGCGTTCTTCAGCATGTCGGTCACGGACGACTTCTGAACGTTGAGGATCTTGCCCCGGATCGGCAGCAGTGCCTGGAACTCGGAGTTCCGGGCGAGCTTCGCCGTGCCGAGCGCGGAGTCTCCCTCGACGATGAACAGCTCGCTGCGCTCGACGTCGTCGCTGCGGCAGTCGGCCAGCTTCGCGGGCAGCGAGGAGGATTCCAGTGCCGTCTTGCGGCGCTGCGCGTCCTTGTGCTGCCGGGCCGCGATACGCGTGCGTGCGGCGGCGACGGCCTTCTCCATGACGACCCGCGCCTGAGCTGCGTCGTCGCGCTTGGTGGAGGTCAGGAACGCCTTGAGCTCCTTGGAGATCACGGTGTTCACGATGCGGCGGGCCGCCGAGGTGCCGAGGATCTCCTTGGTCTGGCCCTCGAACTGGGGCTCGGCCAGCCGGACGGTGACGACGGCGGTCAGGCCCTCCAGGGCGTCGTCCTTGACGATGTCGTCCTCGGCCACGCGCAGCAGCTTCTTGGTGCGCAGCACCTCGTTCATCGTCTTGGCGATCGCCTGCTCGAAGCCGGCGACGTGCGTGCCGCCCTTGGGCGTGGCGATGATGTTGACGAACGACCGGAGGGTCGTGTCGTAGCCGGTGCCCCAGCGCATCGCCACGTCGACGCCGAGCTCACGGGTGACCTCGGTCGGGGTCATCTGCCCGTGGTCGTCCAGGACCGGGACCGTCTCCTTGAACGTGCCCTGCCCGGTGAAGCGGAGGACGTCGCAGACGGGCTTGTCGCCGGCCAGGTACTCGCAGAACTCGCTGATGCCGCCGTCGAAGCGGAAGGACTCCTCGCCCTTGCTGCCGCCGTCACCGAGACCGTACTCGTCACGGACGACGATGGTGAGGCCGGGCACCAGGAACGCGGTCTGGCGGGCGCGCTGGTGGAGGTTCTCCAGGGAGAGCTTGGCGTCCTTGAGGAAGATCTGACGGTCGGCCCAGTACCGCACGCGCGTGCCGGTGCGGTTCTTGGCGATTCTCTTGATCTTCCGCAGACCGCCCGTCTCGAACTTGGCGTCGGGACCGTCCGCGGCGAAGGCGCCCGGGACTCCTCGCCGGAAGCTGATCGCGTGCGTGTTGCCGCTTCGGTCCACTTCGACGTCGAGTCGGGCGGACAGGGCGTTGACCACGGAGGCGCCGACGCCGTGCAGACCGCCGGAGGCGGCGTAGGACCCGCCGCCGAACTTGCCGCCGGCGTGCAGCTTGGTCATGACGACCTCGACGCCGGACAGGCCGGTCTTGGGCTCGACGTCGACGGGGATGCCACGGCCGTTGTCACGGACCTCGACCGAGGCGTCGTCGTGGAGGATCACCTCGATGTGGTCGCAATAGCCGCCCAGGGCCTCGTCGACAGAGTTGTCGATGATCTCCCACAGGCAGTGCATCAGACCACGGCTGTCGGTCGAGCCGATGTACATACCCGGGCGCTTCCGCACGGCCTCGAGGCCCTCGAGGACGAGCAGGTGCCGCGCGGTGTAGTTGGAACCGTCCCGGTCTGCTCCTGCCAGCAGCGCTGTGGACGGCACGGACGTTTCGGCGGTCACGCGGTTCGCTCCTCGCTGAATTTCAGTTGGGGCCCTTCTGGGTAAGGGCGCGGCTTGGGTTGCCGCCAAGAGGGTACCGAGGCCTGGTAGAGCCGTTGTAACGCCACCCTCGTCTGAACTCACCCTAGTCCAGCGTCGCATGCATGTTCGATCCCTCGATGGAGTGAAGTACATATCACGTTCCCTTCGAGGCATGAACCATTTAGGCTCCGGGCACGTCCTCATGAACAAACCGGCAATCCAGCCGGGAGGATCGAACCATGACCGATAGCGCGAAACCGTAAGCCACAGACCACGCAATACGGCACATTCGCCGCCAAACCGGCAGCAGACGGCCACCTCGGGAAAGATTTTTTCGAGGAGAAGCCACGAGCGGGAACGTTTTGGGGCTGGTTGGATGTTGACCCTGGTACGACAGCTCGTCGAGCTAGAGAAGAGGCGACGTGACTACTGTTCTGACCCCCGCGAGCCCGCTGACGGCCGCTGACCGCTGCGACCGCTGCGGCGCCCAGGCGTACGTGCGCGTCGTGCTGCTCAGCGGCGGAGAACTGCTCTTCTGCGCCCACCACGGCCGCAAGTTCGAGCCGGAACTCAAGAAGATCGCCGCTGAGATACAGGACGAGACGGAGCGGCTGACGACCGTGCCGGCGTCCTCGTCCGAGGAAGAGCGCTGATCCGACGCGTCTACGACGAGCCAGAACCGGCACAGGCCGGTACACGGGCGGCCGTCCCTGCTCCCAGGGACGGCCGCCCGCTCTTGCGGGCTCAAGGCCCGAGCGAAGGCGTCAGCCTCGCCGAGGGAAGCCCCGCTCAGGCCCCGCCAGGGGCCTGGCGGGACCCTCGGGTGACGACGTCCCACTTCAGCGTCCGCACGGCGTCGGACACCCGTGTGTAGACGCCCGGGCTCCCCGGCCGCCCACAGCCGCTGCCCCACGACACCAACCCGATGAGCCGGCCCTGTGCGACCAGCGGCCCACCGCTGTCGCCCTGGCAGGCGTCGCGGCCGCCCCGCACCTCTCCGGCGCACACCATGCTCCGCGCGAGGTACGTGCCGTCGGCCGAAGCGGGATACGCCTGCTCACAGAGCGCGTCGGCCAGCACGTGGACGCGGGCCGCCCTCAGGCTGTGGGCGTACGCGCCGAAGCCTGTGATGTCTCCCCAGCCGTAGACGACGGCGTCCGCACCCGGCTCGTAGGCCGCATCGCCCTCGGCGGCCATGCCGATGACCGCCCCCGCCGGGAGCGACCCGGCAAGGGTGAGCACGGCGAAGTCTCCGGCGTTGCTGGAACTGTCGTAGCCCGGGTTCACCCAGACAGTACGCACGGAGACTTCCTGACCCGCGTCCGAGTACAGATCCGTACGGCCCGCGACGACCTTCAGGTCGGCCACCTGACCCGGCGGCGCTCCCAGGACGTCCTCGCCCAGGCAGTGGGCCGCCGTGAGCACGGTGGAAGGGCCGACCGCCACACCGCCGCAGAACTGCCCCGATCGCATACCTCCGAACCGGTCACGGCTGGACAGCGCGACCGCCCACGGGCTCTGAGAGACGTCGACCGGGAAACCGCCCACGACAACGCCGTCGGAGGCCGCCGGGGCGGCGGAGGCCAATGGTATGGCCACCGCCGCGGCCACCAGGATCAACGGCCGGGACAGGGCCCGGACAAGGGGACGACGCATGCGCGCTCCTCACTCTGGAGAGGTCGATGAACACCCAGAGTGATTCAGCGCCCGATGCCCCGCACCCGCGCGCACGTCGAAGGCCCGGCCTCCCCTCGGGGCAGTCGGGCCTTCGGCGTCGTACGGCTACGGCCTAGTCGAGGTAGTCGCGCAGCACCTGCGAACGGGACGGGTGGCGCAGCTTCGACATGGTCTTGGACTCGATCTGGCGGATGCGCTCGCGCGTCACGCCGTACACCTTGCCGATCTCGTCGAGGGTCTTCGGCTGACCGTCGGTGAGACCGAACCGCATGGAGACGACGCCCGCCTCGCGCTCGGACAGGGTGTCGAGGACAGAGTGCAGCTGCTCCTGGAGGAGTGTGAAGCTGACCGCGTCGGCCGGGACGACGGCTTCGGAGTCCTCGATGAGGTCACCGAACTCGCTGTCGCCGTCCTCACCCAGGGGGGTGTGCAGCGAGATGGGCTCGCGACCGTACTTCTGGACCTCGATGACCTTCTCCGGGGTCATGTCGAGTTCCTTGGCCAGCTCCTCCGGGGTGGGCTCACGGCCCAGGTCCTGGAGCATCTGGCGCTGCACGCGCGCGAGCTTGTTGATGACCTCGACCATGTGCACCGGGATACGGATGGTGCGGGCCTGGTCGGCCATCGCGCGGGTGATCGCCTGACGGATCCACCAGGTGGCGTACGTGGAGAACTTGTAGCCCTTGGTGTAGTCGAACTTCTCGACCGCGCGGATCAGACCGAGGTTGCCCTCCTGGATGAGGTCCAGGAAGAGCATGCCGCGGCCGGTGTAGCGCTTGGCCAGGGAGACCACCAGACGGAGGTTGGCCTCCAGGAGGTGGTTCTTGGCGCGTCGGCCGTCCTCGGCAATGATCTCCAGCTCGCGCTTGAGCTTCGGCGCGAGCTTGTCGGCGTTGGCCAGCTTGTCCTCGGCGAACAGACCGGCCTCGATGCGCTTGGCGAGCTCGACCTCCTGCTCGGCGTTGAGCAGCGGGACCTTGCCGATCTGCTTGAGGTAGTCCTTGACCGGGTCAGCGGTGGCGCCGGCGGCCGCGACCTGCTGCGCGGGCGCGTCGTCCTCGTCCTCGTCGGACAGTACGAAGCCGGCGCTCTCGGTGCCCTCGGGCTCGTCGCCCTTGGGAGCGTCCTCGAGGACCTCTTCCTCGGCCAGCTCGGCGTCGTCCTTCTTGGCGGTGGTCTTCTTCGCCGCCGTCTTCTTGGTGGCGACGGTCTTCTTCGCGACCGCCTTCTTGGCGGTCGTCGTTTTCTTGGCGGCCGCCTTCTTCGCGGGGGCGGCTTCGTCTGCGGGGTCGTCCACAGCGGGTACGGCGGGGGCGGCCGTGGTGGTGGCGGTGGCCTTCCTCGTGGTCACCGTCTTCGCCGCGACCGTCTTGGTGGCGGTGCGCTTGGCCGGACTCTTCGCTGCGACGCTCTTTCGGGTGCGCTTGGGCTCCGCGGCACTGACCATCAGCGTCACACCCTCTTCCTCGAGGATCTGGTTGAGGCTGCGCAGTACGTTCTTCCACTGAGTGGCCGGAATCTGGTCAGCTTCGAAGGCCCGACGCACATCGTCGCCGGCGATCTGCCCCTCAGCCTTTCCCCGCTCAATGAGCGCCATGACAGAGACGGACTCGGCGATCTCCGGCGGGAGCGTACGGGATGTGCTGGCCGACACGAACAACCTCTCGGAACGTTGGAAAACGGCTTCCGGCCCCGTCCAGGCGGACGGGAGCCAACCACCGGCCTCGGGGTGGGCCGACGGCGCGGGCGGGGGCCGGGAGGATGCACAGCGCCTTGAACGGCGTCCGTATTCCCTCTGCGGCTGTTACCTCTTAGGTCATCGCGTTGTTTCCACAAGCGTTACGCCCAATCTTCGTGGCCCGAGTCACACCCCGTAAGCGCCCAAAAACGGTCAGACACGAGCATAGGAGGTCACCCGTGACACCTACCCGGACCTCCGCAACCGAATCCCGCCACGTCGACCGTCGGACCCCGCAGACCCGGGACGGGTTCTGCGGGGTCCGACGGGAGTGCGGGCGAAACGGCCGAGGATGGCGCGGGAGGGGAAGACATCCCCGAACCGTCCCCCCGCGGGGTGTGGTCAGTGTTCGCGCGGCGCCGGTACGACGCGTTCCACCTCGGGATGCACGATGAGCAGCTGCCGCATGGCCGTCTCGGCCGCCGTGCCGTCGCCCGCGGCGAGGGCGTCGACGATCCTGCCGTGATGCCCCAGCGCCGCGTCGGTCGGCCGCTCGCAGCCTGTGACCGGACCTCCGGAGACCTGCAGGGCTGACGACACGATCCCCGAAAGGTGCTCCAGCATTCGGTTGCCGGCGAGCTGGATCAGCAGCGAGTGGAACTCGGCATCGGCGCGCGAGTAGGTGAGCGCGTCACCCTGACCCATGGCATGCGCCATGATCTCGACCATGTCGGAGAGGCGCTGCTGGACGTCGGCCCGCCCGTGCCCGGCGGCGAGACGGGCGGCGAGGGGCTCGATCGTCCAGCGCAGCTCACTCAGCTCGCGCCGCTGATCGTCACGCTGGGGACCGAAGGCCCGCCACTCGATGATGTCCGGGTCGAGCAGGTTCCAGTCGCTCACGGGACGCACACGCGTACCGACGTTCGGCCGAGCGCTGACCAGGCCCTTGGCCTCGAGGACACGCAGCGACTCGCGGACGACGGTGCGGGACACCTCGAACCGCTGGCCGATCTCCTCGGGAACCAGTGGACGGTCGGCACCCAGATCGCCCGAGACGATCATCTGGCCCAGCTGCTGGACGAGTTGGCCGTGCAGTCCGCGTCCGCGACTGCCTGCGGCACGGCGGCCCACACGGCCCAGCTCGGGGTCCGCGGCCTCCCAGACGGGGGCTCCCACGCGGTCGGCCACCGGGGCCTCGGCGTAGGGGTAGCGATCGAGTTCGCCCGGGCCGGCCAGACCGGAGTCGGTGGAGCGGGCGGCGGTCATCATGGTGTGCGCAAGGGTACTCACGGATCCTTTGTCGGCGCTGCCTCCAACTCCCTTGAGGTCTTTGGTGAAAAGCACACGAAAGGGTGATCGCTCACCCCGTCGCAATTGACGCCTTATCGGAAAGAAATGGGCTTTCTCCGGGGAGTTGCGTACATGCCCAGACCGGATGGGTCCCGGACGGTCGTCATCGAACCCTGCTTCGCAGGGTCGTGAGCAGATACGCGCACGCCAAAGCCGTCAGGGACAACGCCATGGCCCCGCCGACGGGATGGGCGACGACACGGGCCGCGCCGACCAGATAGCGCTCTCCCCCGAAGGGCCACTGCACCAGGAGCGTCTCGCGGAGCCGCATCGAGAATCCGGCCGCGCTCCGCACGGACGCGCTCTCCCATGCCTTCTGCACAGCCGGTACGACTACGACGGGCACGGCGACCACCGCCGCCAGCCCGGCCGTGGTGGACCGGAACACTCCGGCGGCCAGCACACCGGCCCAGGCGCAGCCGACCACAAGACCCAGCCAACTCGCACTCATGGAAAGCCAGTCCGCGGGAACTTGCACGAGCTCCCGTCCGTAGACGAGATAGAGCATTTCGGCGTCGCAGCCCACCGTGAGGAAGGCCAGCATCAGGGCGGTGAGCGCGGCGACGAGGAGCTTCGCGACGAGCAGCCCGAGCCGCCGGGGCACGGTGCCGCGGTCCGCCGCCAGGGCAGGGTGGCGGAACTCGTCCCCGAAGGCCAGCGCACCGAGCAGTCCCGCGCCGAGCGCCGCGGGCGGCAGCGGCAGCTCCACGGGCCACGCCGCCAGCAGTCGCGGCTGCGAGGTGTGACCCATGCGGGCAAGGAGTACGGCGGTGAGGGCGGAGACGAGCAGCACGACGGCACCGGTGAGGAACCCGGCACTGATCCCGGTGGCACGGCGGAGTTCGTAGCGGAGGGGGCGCAGCGGGCTGGGGGCGGAGCGGACGGCGATGGGGGGTGGCAGGGCCGGCAGGGTGTCGAAGTTGCGGGTGGCGGAGCGGCGAGGGGCGTGCCGGGCGGGGGGTACGGCGGCTGGTTCGGTGGCCGAGTGGCGTTCCTCCATGGTGAGGGCCGTGGTCACGCGCGGGGTGTCCGACGCCACCGCGCGGTCGGGAGTTGGCGCGGCAGCCGCCGCGGACCGGGAGTCTCCATCGGCAGCTCGGGGGCCGCCGGAAGGGCGCGCATCGGTCGCCCGGTGCGTCGCGGAGGAAGGCGATGGGGCGTCAGCGGGGTTGCGCGGCGCGGCAGCGGCGTCGGCCTCCCGACGACCGTTTCCCGCAGGTGCGCTTTCGGCGACCTTCGCGCGTTCGGCGCTCACCGCGGGGGTGCCGACCGCGACCGTCGCCCCACCGCCCGAGAGGTCCGGTCGGGCCTCGCCCGAGAGGTCCGGGCCCGCTTCGCACGAGGCGTCCGGTGCGGCTTCGGCGCGTGTCCGACGCCGATCCCCTGATCCCGCTCCGGCTCCAACACCCGGCCCCATGTCTCCGGTCTCGTCGGCGAGTTGGTGAACGAGGATGCTGTGCCGGAACGCCGTCTCGCCGACGTGGGCACAGCTACTGCCGTACACGGAGAGCCGGTTGCCGTCCTCCTGCACGACTTCGACGGAGCGTTGTGCGGCTCGCGCCTCCTTGGCGAGCAGGGCGGCCAGCCGGACGGCGTATGGGCTGCGGACGGCCACCCGGGGCCGCAACCGGGTGCGGGCGAAGTCGGCGGCCCGCTGGTCGGCGACGAGTCTGCCCTGCTCCAGGGTGAGGACGTGGTCGGCTGTGCGAGCGGCCTCCTTGGGATCGGCCGTGGTCGTCAGGACCGTGCCGCCCTGGTCGGCGTGGGCGCGCAGCATGCCGTGGAGCCAACGGTTCTCGCGCCCGGAGAGCCCGTCGGCCGGATCGTCGAGGACGAGGGTGTGCGGGTCCGCGAGGAGAGCACAGGCCAGGCCGAGCCGCCGGTCCATGCCGCAGGAGAGGGTGCTCAGGCGTTCGTCGCCCAGACTGACCAGGCCGACCACTTCGAGCACTTCGTCGGCCCGCCGGACCGGCACGCCGGCGGCCGCGCACAGCATGCGCAGGTGGCCGCGGACCGTGCGGGCCGGGTGCCCCGGCACGTCGCCGAAAACGACGCCGACCTCGCGCGAAGGGTGCGCGATGCGGTGCAGGGGGCGACCTCTGAAGTGGGCGAGGCCGCGGCCCTGTTGAAGTTCGAGCATCAGTCTCAGCGCCGTGGTCTTGCCCGCGCCCGGCGCTCCGAGCAGGACGGTGACGCGGCCCGCGCGCGCCTCGAAGGAGACATCGTCGACGGCGGGCGGAAGCGCCTTGCGGGAGTTGCTGGTCAGTCCGAAGGCCTGGATCACTTACAGGAAGATAGCGCTCCATATCCTGCTTTTACGGACATCGCACGGCCAGCCGTGCGAGCGTGGCCTATCTGGCCGATCCGCTTGAGACCACTTCCCGTATGCCAGTGGTGGCAGAGGTGACAGCGGGTCGGCCGGGTGTCAGACCTCGGGCCGCAGCATCGGCGGGTTGAGCAAGGTCGCGCCGCCCGCCCGGAACAGCTGGGCCGGGCGACCGCCCTGCCGAGTGGTGGTGCCACCGGTGGGCACCAGGAAGCCGGGCGTGCCCGTCACCTTGCGGTGGAAGTTGCGCGGGTCGAGCGCCACACCCCATACGGCCTCGTAGACGCGGCGCAGTTCGCCGACCGTGAACTCGGTGGGGCAGAACGCGGTCGCGAGGGACGAGTACTCGATCTTGCTACGGGCTCGCTCCACCCCGTCCGCGAGGATCTGGGCGTGGTCGAAGGCGAGCGGTGCGACCGGTTCGCCGTCTCGGCCGTAACCGCCGTGCTGCAGCAGTTCCTCGACCGGCGCCCAGCGCGCGTTGCTGGCGTCGCCGCCCGCCCGCGGAGCCGGCAGGTCCGGTGCGAGCGCCAGGTGCGCGACGCTGACGACACGCATCCGGGGATCGCGCTTGGGGTCGCCGTATGTGGCGAGCTGCTCCAGGTGGGCGCCGTTGTCCGGAGCCGGAGACGGAGCCGCGGGATCGTGGGCGCGCAGTCCGGTCTCCTCTGCCAGCTCGCGCGCCGCCGCCTGCGTGAGGTCCTCGTCGGCCCGCACGAAGCCGCCCGGAAGCGCCCACCGCCCCTGAAAGGGTGCCTCACCCCTGCGCACAGCCAGCGCGCACAGGGCATGGCGGCGCACGGTCAGCACGACCAGGTCCACGGTGACGGCGAAGGGCGGAAAGGCTGACGGGTCGTAGGGCATGCGGCGATCATAGTCGTCTTCCTGACGATAAACACTCCCTTCGTCGTCCGCTTCGGTCGCTGATCCACTCCGGTTCCGCACGTCTGTCGTCGTCGGCCCCGACGTCCCTCCGGCGCTGCGTCAGACGAGGTCACACGAGGTCACACTCCCAGTTGGAGCCCGTCGGCCGCTTCCTCCACCATCGCGAGTCCGAGCCGACTGACCCGTACGGAGAAGGGAGCGCCCGCGACCCGCAGCCCGGTCAGGCCGATCTCACCCAGGGGTGCGCTGTGGACAGGGCGCAGGGTGACGGTCCCGGCCGGGGCGTCGGGCCGGATGCCGACGAGAGCGGTCAGCAGCAGGACGCCGGCCGCCGCCGAGGTGGCCGCGGGACGGCAGGCGGCCGGATGGGGAAGGGGCGCGCTCCCGTCACCGCGCTGCTCCCCCGCGTACATCTCCGGAAGGCGATGGCCGAAGGCTTCGGCTGCCGCCAGTACGCCTCGCAGCAGCACCGCGCTCTCCTTCTCGTAGCCCGCGACGGCCAGTCCCCCGACGGCGATCGCCGTTTCGTGGACCCGCACAGCACCGCTGCGGTGGCCGAAGGGGTTGTAGCCGACCTCTTTCGCGCCCAGCCCGCGAAGTCCCCAGCCCGAGTCCATGACGGGGCTGCCGAGCAGCCGGGCGAGGTGCTCGGTCTGCACCTTGTCCAGCAGCCCGGCGGCATGAGCGCCACCGCCCAGCAAGCCGGTGTCGAGGAGATGGGCGGTCGTCGCGCAGAGGTGGGACAGCGGTCGCCCGTCCGGGGCCAGAGCGGCCGCGGGTCGGCCGCCGCCCAGGTCGTCGATCCAGAAGTCCCGCCGGAAGACGGCACGCGCCGCCCGGGCCCACTGCCGCAGCCACTCGCCGCCCGGTCTGGCGTAGGCGTCGAGCAGGTCGGCGCCGAGCAGTGCCGCACGGTGGGCGTGGGCCTGGGTCTCGCAGCGGACGGGCCCGTTTGGCTGGGGGTCGCTCAGGTAGGGCCCGTCGCCGACCGCGGTACGCAGCCAGGTGAGGCAGCGCTCGGCGGCCGGCAGCAGTTCCTCCGTCTCCTGGTCGGGCAGACCCCATCGGCGGGCCTCCGCAAGGAGTACGGGGAAGAGCAGCGTGGCCTCGGTACCCGTACAGCTCGGCGGCAGGTACGCGCCCGCGTCCCGCCGGGGGCCGGGGATCATGCCGCACCGGGGCCCGCGGCCAATGACCTGGGTGCGGGCGAGGATGCGCAACGTGCCTGAGGCGAGACGGGTGCCGAGCGGCAACGTCATGCGGGCCGCGGCGAGCGCCTCGGCCGGGGCCAGACCGCAGCGCCACGGTGCCCCCGCCGCCAGGTGGGTGTCGGCGGGGTGTGCGGGGTCGCGCACCAGCAGTGCCTGCAGATCCTCGACGCTGGTCGCGAAAAGCGCCCGGACGCGCGCATCGTCGCCCGCAGCGTGCGCCGGGGCCAGCGGACTGGTAGCCGCGCGGCCCACGGCTCTGACCGGGCCCGCACCTTCCAGACGCACTCTCAACTCCAAGCGGACAGAGCCGCCGGGAGGCACGTCGAAGTCCCAGCGCAACAGCCCCGCGGAGGCGATCGCGTCGGCGGGCGGCGGGTCTGCTGTGACGCACGAGGTCCCGACGGCGCTGGACCAACGCAGACCGGAGTCGTGGACGCTGGCCGGCAGTTCGGGGCCCACGGTGCCGGCCGCGATCGCCCCCAGGTCGGCGAGGTCGGTGCCGAGTGCCACCTCGACCGGGAGGCGCAGCGCCCGGGCGGCGGCGCTGTGCAGCGTGATCCGTTCCGTGCCGTCGGCGGTGCGGGTCCGCTCGACGACGACGTCCGGGTCCGGGCCGCCGTGCGGGGTGACACGGAGGGTCCCGACGAATCGGACCCGGTCGGCCGACGTCATCCGGGCCTGGACGACCAGCGGTTCGCGTCCCGCCACCCGCACCTGGCAACGGGACAGGACGCGCCGACCCGCCCGGTAGAACCCCTCCAGCCCGCGTCCGGTCAGCTGCCCCTGCTCGGTCGAGATGGCGAGACCCGGCAGGGCGACGCAGATCATCGCCGTGTGGGCAGGGGGCAGACCGACGGCGCGCGGCTGGGCCGGTGCCCCTGGCGGCGGCGCTGCGCCTCTGGACGACGAAGGCGGAGCGGACGGAGTGGGTGGAGAGGGCGGATTGGGACGACGTGACGCGCCTGCGGACGGGAACGGGGACGTACCGCAAATGCCCTGGTCGGCGCTTGCGCCGGAGGTCGGCACCGGGTTGTCGAGGCTCGAACGTTCGTCGGCGGCGGAGGGCGGAGTCGGCTGATGCATGCGGTGACTTCTTCTGCTCTCTGTGCGCCTCGGGCATGGTCGAGGCCTGGTGGAAGGCTCCGGCAGGGCGGGTGCGCTGCGGCGGCACGCCCGTGCAGGCCTTCCGCCACTCAGGTGAACGGGGCAGGGCTCCCCCAGGTCACGCCCCCGGCTCCAGCCCCCACCGAATGGCGGCCGGAGGGGATACGCCGAGCCGACGGCCGTGCTTCACCATCACTCGCCTGCTCGCCCGCTCGCCCGCTCACTAGTGCCGCGGCCGTCGTTCGGAATGGCGTTGCCGGCCACGGCGGCACAGCGTCACGTCACGCCTGGCCGACGGTGTCGTCGCCGTCGGGCCGTGCTTCCTTCGAGCAGTTGCCACGACGTCGTGCGGAGGCTTTTCCTCCCGGGCGCGGACGGGAGCCTCCTCGGCTCGGCCCGGCGGGATGTGTGGTGTCTGTCCTCGCCGTGTGGGATCCCGCTCCTCCCGCAGCCGGCAGATGGCCGGTCCCGGCAGCGGCGGGACGAGAGCGGCGACGCCTGCGTGCTCCACCAGGGCGGTGCACCACTTCGGCTTCGCCGCGGCCGTCCACGTGCTCGTCCTCGTCCTCGTCCTCGTCAGGCTCGCCTGGACGGTTCCCCTCGCCCGGACGGTCCGGCCCCTGCGTTGCGGTGTGACCGTCGTGCTTCTCCCGCCCCTCCCGCCCCTCGCGCTCGGTGCGCAGACAGCGTCGTACGGACTCGGGGTCGAGGCCTTCGTTGCAAGCCTGGTGCAGGAGGCGCGCGAACAGATATTCCGGGTCCGCGCCCAGGGCCATGGCCAGGGCCTCCCTCGCCTCGAGTTCGTCGCCGCTGGACCAGGCGACCCAGCCCGCGAGAGTGAGGGGCGCCGCCGCATGCTCGGCGTACGATCCCACGCAACGGCGTGCCAGCGCTCGCCACAGCCTCAGAGCGGGGGCGGCCTCGTCGCCCTCCATCCACTGCGCCGCCCAGTCGCGTGTCACACGGTCCTGAAGGCCGAGGATCAGAGCCGCGGCCTCGTCGAGTCCGAGCAGTTCGTCGTCTCGGTGGTCCGCCAGAAGACCGCCGGACACGACGGGCGCTTCGGCGAGGCGTCGCATGACCCGTCCGGCCAGTTCGAGCGTCTCGTCGGCCACCGCCGGGCGACTCACCTCGTCGAGAATCCTTGGGATGAGCGCCATACCGGCGGTGTCCAAGGCGACTTCCTGTTCCAGCGCGGCACCGGTCTCGAGGGGCAGGAGCCGGGCCCGCAGCTCGCGCAGAGTGCCTCGGACCTGGATCCCCGCGTAGGTCGCGGCGGCCGCCAGCACGGAAGTCCCCGGCAGACCCATCGGGACGCCTTGCACCGGGCAGCAGCCCTCACCCCCGCAGCAGTACGACCAGAAACGGCCGTCGGAGATGCAGAGCGCCTCGATCACGGGGATGTCGAGGTTGCCGCATTCGACCCGTAGCCGGTGGGCCAGCGGCAACAGTCGTTCCATGACCTGACGGCCCGTCTCGCCCTTGTCCGGCTCCTGGCAGAGGTAGGCGACCATCTGCGCCGGACGGTTGCCTCGGCGCTCACTGCCTTTCACGAGCCCTTGCGCCAATTGGTGGGCGACGGCTTCCCAGTCGTCCGGGTTCGCGGGAATGCCGAGGCGGGCACGGCCACCGAACCTGCCCCGTCCGCCCTGGTCGTGCAGGGCGACCAGGACGATGCTGTCCTCCGGCCGGTACCCGAGTAGGTAAGGCAACGCGTCGGCCAACTCGGCCGGCGAACGCAGGGTGACCTGGTGGGCGGCGGCGCTTGCGCCGTACTCGGCGTTTCCGTCGTACACCGTGTGGCTGACGTACGCCGTGTGCCCGCTCGCCGGGGTCTGACCACTCATCGCCGTTTGCCCCTCACCTGGCGGGGGCCCGTCGTACGGCGCGCCCCCACTCCTTCCCTCCTGCTCCTCTTGCCCGTCCTGCCCGGCCTGCCCGTCCCATCGGCCCCGTCCGTCGTATGCGGCCCGGGCGCTGTGCCCGTCACATCCGTCACGTCCAGTGATGTCGCCGTTTTCGAAGGATCCAGTGGTTTCGCTGTGATTCGTCATGCGCAGACGATCTCGCGGATCAGGAAATCTCGCTGAGCCTGTGGATAACTCGAATCAGGGACATGCCAGACATAGGGGATCACCGGCTCCGGAGACCGCCGAGCGCCCTGCTCCCGACCTGGCCGGGACCGGATTGTCAGCGCCGTCCTGTTGTATGGGGGACATGGAGCACACGAGCAACGCGGATCTCCGGGCCGACGCCGACGCCGTCCTCGCCCGCCTCGTCGGCGACGCCTCGGGCGTGGCCCGGCTGCGCGAGGACCAGTGGCGGGCGATCGAGGCGCTGGTCGCCGACCGGCGCCGGGCCCTCGTCGTCCAACGGACGGGATGGGGCAAGTCCGCTGTCTACTTCGTGGCAACGTCCCTGCTCCGAGCACGGGGTTCCGGCCCCACGGTGATCGTCTCGCCGCTGCTCGCGCTGATGCGCAACCAGGTCGAGGCCGCCGCCCGGGCCGGGATCCATGCACGAACCATCAACTCCTCGAACCCCGAGGAGTGGGAGACCGTGCAGGGTGAGATCGCCGCGGGCGAGGTCGACGTCCTGCTGGTCAGTCCGGAGCGGCTGAACAACCCGGACTTCCGCGACCAGGTCCTGCCCGAACTGGCCGCCGCGACCGGGCTGCTCGTGGTCGACGAGGCGCACTGCATCTCCGACTGGGGCCATGACTTCCGGCCGGACTACCGCCGGCTGCGGACCATGCTCGCCGATCTCCCGCCGGGTGTGCCGGTGCTCGCCACGACCGCGACTGCCAACGCACGCGTGACCGCCGACGTCGCCGAACAGCTCGGCACCGGCGGCACATCGGACGCCCTGGTGCTGCGCGGCGCGCTGGACCGCGAGAGCCTCAGCCTGAACGTGCTGCGACTGCCCGACGCCGCGCACCGGATGGCCTGGCTCGCCGAGCACCTCGACGAACTCCCCGGCTCCGGAATCGTCTACACGCTCACCGTGGCCGCCGCGGAGGAGGTCGCCGCCTTCCTCCGGCAGCGCGGCCACATCGTCACCTCGTACACGGGCCGTACGGAGAACGCCGATCGGCAGCAGGCCGAGGAGGACCTGCTGGCCAACAAGGTGAAGGCGCTGGTCGCCACCTCCGCGCTCGGCATGGGCTTCGACAAGCCCGACCTCGGTTTCGTCGTCCACCTCGGCTCGCCTTCGTCCCCCATCGCGTACTACCAGCAGGTGGGCCGCGCGGGACGCGGCGTCGAGCACGCGGAGGTGCTGCTGCTGCCGGGGAAGGAGGACGAGGCGATCTGGGAGTACTTCGCGTCGCTCGCCTTCCCGCCGGAGGAACTGGTGCGCCGCACGTTGGACGTCCTCGCGCGCGCGGAGCGGCCCGTGTCACTGCCCGCCCTGGAGCCCTTGGTGGAACTGCGCCGCTCCCGCCTGGAGACCATGCTCAAGGTCCTGGACGTGGACGGGGCGGTCAAACGGGTCAAGGGCGGCTGGCTCGCGACCGGGAAGCCGTGGACGTACGAGACCGAGCGGTACGAGTGGGTCGCGCGCCAGCGCAAGGCCGAGCAGCAGGCCATGCGGGAATACGCGTCGACGACGGACTGTCGGATGGAGTTCCTCCAGCGCCAACTCGACGACGACGGCGCCAAGCCCTGCGGCCGCTGCGACAACTGCGCGGGCGCACGCTACACCGCCGAGACGTCCACGGCCGCGCTGGACGCCGCGCGCGTGGACCTGGGCCGCGCGGGCGTCGAGGTGGAGCCCCGTCGGATGTGGCCGACCGGCCTCCCGGCGATCGGTATGGAGCTCAAGGGGCGCATTCCCGCGGGCGAACAGGCGGCGAACGGGCGCGCCTTGGGACGTCTCTCTGACATCGGCTGGGGCAATCGACTCCGCCCGATGCTTACCGCCCAGGCTGCGGACGGACCAGTTCCGGACGATGTGGCCAAGGCCGTGGTGGGCGTGTTGGCCGACTGGGCGAAGGGCCCCGGCGGTTGGGCCTCCGGAGCGGCCGACGCCACGGTACGCCCGGTCGGCGTGGTCACCGTCGCCTCACGCACACGACCGCGGCTGATCCACTCGCTGGGCGCGCGCATCGCGGAGGTCGGCCGGCTGCCGCTCCTGGGGTCGGTGGAGTACACCGCCGACGCCTCGCCGATCTCCCGCAGCAACAGCGCCCAACGCCTCAAGGCACTCCACGGCATGCTGGACGTGCCTCCCGCACTCGCTGCCGCGCTCGCCGAGACCCCGGGCACTGTCCTGCTCGTGGACGACTACACCGAGACCGGTTGGACCCTCGCGATCACGGCTCGGATGCTCCGGCGTGCGGGTGCGCAGGGGGTGTTGCCTCTGGTCCTGGCCGTGCAAGGCTGACCTCAAGGGCGGCCGGCCCCTGGTCGATGCGGCGTCGGGGCGGCGACGGTGTCGGCGGTTTCTCGGCAGCGGTGTTCCGTCGGACGTCCTGCCTCGGGAGCCCGAACGCACGAACACTGCCCGAACACGCCTCGGACCCGGCTTGAACGGTGGGCGCATGCGTCGTTCCGCGAATCACTGGGTAGGGATATAAGCCACTCACCTCCATATAACGGTCGGTGGCCCCAATTGCTCGTTGCCGCATCCAAGTTCGACAGGAAGAATTGAGGTCCGCTCCCCGCACGGCTCGTCCGTAGTCCGGTAGGGCTCTGCTGCGGTGTGCGCTCCCCCGAATCCGACCCGCCCGCAGTGTGGGCCGTAGCCGAAGGGAGGATCGTGACCTTCGGATTCGCTCCGTCCTCGGCGGCATCGTTGTCGACGTCCACGTCCGCCACTTCCGCCAACCGTTTGCTCGAGCCTGCCGAATGGGCCGCGGCCGGCATCCCGCTGCTGCGCAACCCTCGGGAAGTCGTCAGCGGGCTCCACTCGCGGCACCGGCCACAGCTGGCCACCGCGATCGTGGCCGTGCTCGACCCGGACGAACGGGTGCGGGCCAGCGCCTCGTTCACCCGGCGCCAGGCATCGACCGACGGCTGGATGTTCCGCAACGCCCTGCTGGCACAACTGCGCCGGGTCGTCCCGCACGATCTGCGACGCCGTACGCCCGTGCGCACCGCCGTGCTGCTCTACTGCCGTGAGGGCGACGCGAACTGGACCGAGGAGGACGGTGCGTGGATGTGGGGCCTGCGTGACGCCTGCACGCTGCACGGGTTGCGCTGTGGTGCGTACATCACGCTGACCCAGGACGGCTGGCAGGTTCTCGGGGAGGGCCGCGGAGGGCGTCGTCCCAACTCGCACTCGGCTCCGGAGCCGTTCGCCCTGTCCGAGGCCCCGCCTCCACTGCCACGGACCGGCGGCTCCGCCTCAGAGGTACTGCGGCGCGCGGCCGCTCGCTGACGGGCAGCCGGTGTAACGCCTCGTACGCGACGTATCGGCGTCGGCGCCCGCAACGACGCGGACGCCACGCTGCTTGCCGGTGCCGTCGATCGGTACCGGCAGCCGCCGAGGAGAGGACCAGATCCCGCTCGGAGCGGACCCGTCGGACAACGCCGCGCAGGGTCGGATCAGGCCGCACCGGCCTGGGCGCACCGACCTTGGGCGCATCGAGACGTATGCGCCGAGACGACCTCCGTCATCCCGCGCACGTGCATCCGCGCACGGGAAGACATCGTGGGGGAAGGCATCATGCGGGCACACCACAGAGGCGCCGCGGCAGCGACGCCTCCATGATCCCGACGCCTCGCGGCCTGCCGGACGGACTCAAACGCCTGCGCCCAGCGCCGCGTTGATCGTCTGCGGGTCACCGCAGACGATCAGCAGGGCGGCGGCCCGAGCGCGGGCCAGCGGCAGAGTGGTGACGGCCACGGTGTCGGACCCGCCGTTGACGGCGACCACGACGACCGGACGCACACCCGCTCGGCTGACAACGGCGGCATCGGCGTAGAAGACGTCGTCCCCCGCGTCGTGCTGCGCCCAGTAGGGCGCCTCGCCGAAGGACAGCTCGTGGGCGGCCCAGGGATGCTGTTCGCCGGTGGTGATCACCAGCACGTCCCCCGGGGCACGGCCCGAATCCAGGAGGAGGTCCACGGCCTCCTCGGCGGCGTCCAGCGCGCCCTCGGCCGAGGCCGGGATCAACTGGACCTGGGGAGTCACCGACGCAGGCGCGGCGGCGACAGGAGCGGCCGGGGCCGAGGGCCCGGGCTTGGCGGCCACGTCACGCGGTGTGCGTTGCGCCGGCGGCGTGGGCCGAAGGGGTCCGGGACGACCCGGACGCGACGGAGCCGCGGGACGGGGTCCGGGTACGGGTCGAGGGGTCGGCGCTGTGCGGCCGCTGGCCGGAGTGGCGCGGGGACCCTGGGCACTCTCGTGAATCTGAGGCTCCTCGGGAATGAGAGGCATGGGCTGTTTTTTATCAAACGTTGGTGCGACACGCGCCAGCGGGTGGCACACGGTGCGGCCGGAATCGTCAGAAGTCGAAGCCGAGCTGACCTTCGATCTCCGGAACGCTTCCGTTCGCCCAGCTGCGGGCCTTCTTGAGGTGCCGCCACTGGGGCAGCGCATCAAGATACGCCCACGACAACCGGTGGTACGGGGTGGGGCCCCGCTCCTCCAGTGCGGCCTTGTGCACGGGGGACGGATACCCGACATTGTCTGCAAAACCGAAGTCTGCATGGTCGATACCCAGTTCGGCCATCATTTTGTCGCGCTGAACCTTGGCGATCACCGAGGCCGCCGCGACCGCCACGCACGACTGGTCGCCCTTGATCACCGTGCGAACCTGCCACGGGTCGCCGAGATAGTCGTGTTTCCCGTCGAGGATCACCGCGTCCGGGCGGATCGGGAGAGCTTCCAGGGCCCGCCCGGCGGCGAGCCGCAGCGCGGCGGTCATCCCCAGTTCGTCGATCTCCTCCGGGGAGGCGTGACCCAGGGCGTAGGACGTCACCCACGTCAGCAGCACCTCGGCAAGCTCGGTGCGCCGCTTGATCGTGAGCAGCTTGGAATCGGTGAGACCGGCGGGGGGTCGGCGCAGTCCGGTGACCGCCGCGCAGACGGTGACAGGTCCGGCCCACGCACCGCGGCCCACCTCGTCGACACCGGCGATGACCTTGGCTCCGGTGGTGGCGCGCAGAGAGCGCTCGACGGTGTGAGTGGGTGGTTCGTACGGCATGGCACCCTTAGATTACGCCGCCCGGATCCCCTCGCGACACCCCGGTCGGCACCGGTCCCTCAGGGTTCGAGGACAAGGGCACCGAAACCGCGCTCAGGAGGCGTCCGGCCGCAGCAACGGCAGCATGAGCCGGTCGATCATCTCATCGAGTTCTCGGTCACTCCATTCGCTTGCGCACACCTTGGATCGGTACATCATCATGGCCGGAATGACATCGAAGACGTATCCGTTCGCCGCGTCCGCTCGCACCTCACCCCTTGCAATTCCTCGACTGATGATCTCATGGAGGAGTTTGACGGTCGGCTCGATCACACCCTCGAAGATCAGAGTCTGGAAGCGCTCCGCCTGAGCTGGATCGCATTCGTGAATCACTGAGCGCAACGCGAAACCGGGACGGGAGAACATCGCGTCGCGCGCATAGCGGCACAGCGCCGCCAGATCCTCACGCACGCTCCCCAGATCGGCCGCGGCGTCCAGTCTGGGCAGTCCGGCCCGCAGAGCGTCCGCGACCAGGTCCTCCTTGGAGGGCCAGCGGCGATAGACGGCGGCCTTGCCGGTCTGGGCACCGGCCGCGACGCCCTCCATCGTGAGGCCGTTCCAGCCGACGGTGCCCAGTTGCTCCAGCGCGGCATCGAGAATCGCACGTTCGAGCACGGCGCCGCGCCGGCGGGGGGAGGTCGCCCGGGGGCTTCCCCCTTGTAGGTGAACACCTTCGATCCGGCCCCGCAGGGGACCGGCCAGAAGGAGTCATTTATGGTGATGAGGGTATACTCGCCCGAGTTCAAGGCCGACGCCGTCGCG